>LIAZ01000001.1 GCA_001438985.1 Acidimicrobium sp. BACL17 MAG-120823-bin42
CCGCAGCCTCAGCGTTGCAAGAGCTGGGGTGTCAAGCAGATGTTGTTTCCATGCCATCCTTTGATCGGTTCGAAAGTCAACCGATTAAATATCAACACGAAGTGTTCCCAAGTGGTGTGCCTGTGGTTTCAGTGGAAGCAGGTGTCACCTTCGGATGGTCAGAATATGCAGATGCAAGTATCGGAATTGATCGTTTTGGAGCGAGTGCACCAGGGGCAACGGTGATGGAAAAACTAGGAATTTCTGTGAATAACGTGGTGCAGGTTGCTCATGAAATCGCAACGAAACGATAATGAGTACTTCACAACATCAACCTTTAGTACAGCTTTTTGAAGTTGGTGGACAAAGTCCGTGGCTCGACAATCTGAAGCGGGAATACATTGCCCATGGAGACTTTGAGCGGGTACTTGCATCTGGAATCCGAGGTTTAACGTCGAATCCCACCATCTTTCAGAAAGCGATAGAAGGTTCTGATTTGTACGATGATCAATTTCATCAATGCATAGCGCAGGGACTTACGATCGAAGAAACATATTGGGAGCTTGTGAAAAGCGACATTGTCGCTGCAGCCGATATCTTCGCACCGTTGTACAAGCAGTCTGGTGGGTTAGACGGCTATGTCAGCGTCGAAGTTTCTCCGGAACTTGCCCATGACACGCTCGGGACAATTAATGCAGCCCAACTGCTGCATGATCAGATTGCCTGTCCGAACGTGATGATCAAGATCCCGGCAACAGTTGAGGGAATTCCAGCAATTGAAGAGGTCATCAGCCGTGGGATCAATATCAATGTGACGTTAATTTTTAGCGTTGATCGCTACGCCGACGTGATGAAGGCGTACATCCAAGGGCTCTCTCGCTTGGCTGCCACCGCGCCTCAACGGGTCGCTCATGTTGGCTCAGTTGCAAGTTTTTTCATTTCGCGAGTCGATTCAGAGATAGATAAGCGGTTAGCAGCGATTGGATCTGATAGCGCCACACAACTCATGGGTAAAGCCGCCATTGCCCAGGCAAAAGTCGCTTATCAGTTGTTTGAAAGAACATTTTCCGGCGAGAGCTGGCACAAGCTGTCTCAGGCGGGTGCTCACGTACAACGTCCACTATGGGCATCAACGAGCACAAAAAATCCGAGCTACCCCGACACGATGTATGTTGATCAGCTCATTGGTCCCCATTCAGTCAACACGCTCCCCGATCAAACCATGGATGCATTCATCCAGCGAGGAACCATCAGCACCACGATCACTCAAGATGTTCAACGTGCACACGAAGTGTGGGATGCACTATCACAATGCGATATCGATCCAAACGAAATTGCTCAACAACTCGAGACCGAAGGTGTGGCATCGTTTCAAAAAAGCTTTCGGGATCTATTGGCAGTACTTGCAGCAAAAGCCAAATAAATCATGGTTGACAACGGACTCAACCGCGCTTTAGACGATGCGATAAGCCAGCTGATTGCCAACCACGGAGGCGGCCATGACACCGACTATGTCAAACACCTCATCGTCACCGCGCTCGGACTAGGCCAAGACAAAACATCAACTCTGGATCTCAAGATTGCTTCCTCGGCACTGAAGGAAATGCGCGAAGCATTCTCGATGTTTGATCCGTATGCAGATCGTAAAAAGGTAACCATATTCGGATCGGCACGCACCAAAAAAGATGACCCACTGTATTTGCACACGCAACATGTCGCTGCCGAGTTGGCAGAACGTGGATGGATGGTGGTTACTGGAGCAGGACCAGGGATTATGGAAGCAGGAATGGTTGGGGCTGGAAGAGATCAATCAATTGGAGTATCAATCAGACTCCCTTTTGAGGCAAGCGCGAATCCAATCATCGCCGGAGACGGAAAATTTGTTGAAATGCGCTACTTCTTCACGAGAAAGCTCATGTTGATGAAAGATTCTCAGGCATTTATTTGTATGCCAGGTGGATTTGGAACATTAGATGAAACATTTGAATTGCTGACGTTGATGCAAACTGGCCGTGGTGCTATCGCCCCAACCGTGCTCCTAGATTTACCCGGTGACCATTTTTGGCAGACAATGGACACGTTTGTTCGCAACGAATTGCTTCCACGGGGGTTGATTTCGGCATCGGATTTAGGCCTCTACAAAGTGTGCGAAACCACCAGTGCCGCAGTGGCAGAAATCGATAACTTCTACCGCGTCTTTCACTCAATCAGATTTGTCGGAAAATTCCTGATCATCCGTATGCACAAGCAAATATCCGAAACATACCTGCATTCCATGCAGGCCGAATTTGCACACCTGCGAAAGCAAGGGTTATTCGAATTCTGTGAGCCAACACCACAGGAGATTCATACCAACGACAATCTCGACAAATCGCGATTCAAATTCGAATTTGTTCGCAACGACCTCGGTGGGTTGAGATCACTCATTAACCGAATTAATCAAGCCGACTAAGTACACCAATCGCTTTTTCGACTGCCCTACGGGCCTGAGTGATCTGGCGCTCCCGCTCAGGGCGCTTAGCTTGCCCTTCTCGGTGTGCCTCTTTAAGCGCATCTAACGATTTATCAGCAAGATCTTCAGATACCCCTTGCAAGGTGGAAATGATTTCTTCAACGGATGCCACAAACAAACTGTACTTCGTCTATCGTTATCGCTCGTGCCAAAGCCTAAAGACCTCCACGAATATGTCAGCTTCTCTGATCCCAACTCGGATCAGACCTGGATGATCGATGCAACCTATTTGCAGTCCAATTGGACGTGTATTTATGGCTCGGGATGCAAGGGGGTCCTTGATGATGATGCAACAAAGTTGCAGCACGGTTGTTGCAGTTACGGCGCCCACTTTATTGATAAGAAAGACCTTGCTTCAGTAAAAAAGTCAGTTGCCCGCCTTACTCCAGACCAATGGCAGAACATGGATCGCGGCAAGAACGGTAAATGGTTAGGCAAAGAACGCGATGGCGCAGATGTCACGCGCAAGGTAAACGGTGTGTGCATATTTCACAATGACGCCGATTTTCCCGGTGGGCTCGGCTGTGCGTTTCATATTGCAGCTCTCGAGGCAGGCGAACGTCCGATGGATTGGAAGCCTGATGTATGTTGGCAAGTTCCACTTCGATTGGAAGAGTTCACCGAAGATGATGGTCATGTGGTTTCTTTTGTACGCGAATGGAAACGTCGCGACTGGGGTGAGGGCGGCCATGACTTCCATTGGTGGTGCACAGATGATTCAAAGGCATTTGTCGGCAAGAATCCCGTGTATGAATACCTGAAAGATGAACTCACCGAATTAGTTGGGCCAGCGATCTACAAGATGATTGTCGACACGCTGTCACGAGATACTTCAGTTGCACTTCCCCATCCAAAGATGAAGAAACCAAAAAACTAGTTATTTGATTTCTTGGTGTATTTGCGACGCTCTTCGAGTGTCAGATAGCGCTTGCGAATTCGAATGAAGTTTGGTGTAACTTCAACCAACTCGTCATCACCGATCCATTCGATAGCTGTTTCCAGAGTATGGGTGACTGGCGTAGCAAGTTTCGGGCCATCATCGTGGCTGTGAGTACGAATGTTGGTCTTCTCTTTTGCGCGGACGGCGTTGACCACCATTTCGTCATCACGTGAATTCTCGCCGACAACCATTCCTTCATAGGTGTCATCGCCTGGAGAAACGAACAAGGTTCCACGAAGTTGCAAGTTGTCCAATGCATAAGCAGTCGTTGTACCCATGCGGTCGGCGATCATTGCACCACCTAGGCGATGCGGAAGCTCGCCGCACCACGGCATCCAGCCTGCAAGGCTTTGATGAAGTAGCGCAGTACCACGAGTTACGGTGAGTAGCAGCGAGCGGAATCCGATTAATCCGCGTGAGGGGGCCTCAAAGCTCACAATCGTTCGTCCTGGATCGCCTGGGCGAAGATCGGTGATGCGGCCTTTGCGGGGTGCAAGCGCCTGTGTAATTGCTCCAACATATTCTTCGGGAACGTCACACGTACCTGATTCAAGCGGCTCATGTCTTTTTCCGTCGATGTCTTTGGTGATTACTTCTGGACGACTGACTTGAAGTTCGAAACCTTCTCGACGCATGTTCTCAATGAGCACTGCAAGTTGCAATTCTCCTCGCCCTGCAACTTCCATTACTTCAGCAACTTCGGTGTTAGAAATTTTGATACTTACGTTGCCTAGGATTTCTTTGTTCAAGCGATCACGTAAGTGGCGACTGGTGAGATACTTGCCGTCACGACCAGCGTATGGCGAAGTGTTTACGCCAAAACTCATACGCAAGACTGGTTCATCTACTTCCAACCGCGGAAGCGCAACCGGATTATCAACTGAGGCGATGGTGTCGCCAACTTCTACTTCTTCAATACCAGAGAGAATGAACAAGTCACCCGCGACAATTTCAGTTGCATCAGAGCGTTCAATGCCTGAGAACTGAAACAGCGAACTGAGTTTCCTTTTAAGAATTGGTGCAGGATTAGTTTCGGTTGGCTTTTGGCATACCGCAACGTTGTCGCCTTTGCGAAGTACTCCGGAAATCACTCGACCAATTGCCAAGCGACCGAGATAGTCAGACGCATCGAGGTTTGTCACCATCGCTTGCAATGGTGCTGTTGGATCATTGGTTGGTGCTGGAATATGTTCAACAATGGCATCGAGCAATGGACTGAGGTCTGAATCAGGTGCTGGCATCCCTAGACCCTCCATCGCCCTGCTTTCACGGGCGACCGCAGAGTACACAGGGAATGACAAATGGTGATCCGCGTGAGCGAGGTCAAGAAATAATTGTTCAACTTCAAGCAACACTTCTTCTTTACGCTCATCTTGACGGTCAACCTTATTGATCACCAAGATCACGGGAAGATCTAGTGCCAGAGCCTTCGATAACACATACCGCGTCTGCGGCAAAGGGCCTTCGGCGGCGTCGACAAGCAACAAAATGCCGTCAACAAGAGCTAATGCTCGCTCTACCTCGCCACCAAAGTCAGCGTGGCCAGGGGTGTCCACCAAGTTGATCTTGGTGCCCTTCCACTCGATCTGGGCAGCCTTTGCAAGGATGGTGATTCCTCGCTCGCGCTCTTGATCGTCATTGTCCATCACGCGCTCAATCACCGCAGCGTGTGCGGCAAAGGTGCCGGTACTACGCAGTAAAGCATCTACGAGGGTTGTTTTGCCATGGTCTACGTGGGCGACCAACGCAATATTGCGCAGCTTGTCAGATTGTTGTGTCATTGTGGGGGTGAATTGTAAAAGCCGAACAGGGCTGATCTAGTTCTCGTCCTCTTCGCTTTCTTCTTCATCATCGTCGAACCGCACTCCGTAGCGTTCTGCTATGGCTGCATATTCGTCTTCTTCCGTCTGCGGCGAACGCGAACGCCCGCCAAAACCTAAATCTTCGGCCGTTGGGCCTGATTGCTTCAATCTGCGCGCTTCTTCAAAGCGACGATGACGACCCTTCTTCACGGTAGGGGCTCCGAACTGTGATCGGACGACTACCACCTAGGTAGCCGCCTATTGAATAAACATCGCCGTGTACTCTAGCCGTTAACGGCTGCTAATTATGGCTTTATCGCAAGGTTGTTGGCAGTAATCGAAGCCGACCATGTCCATCGAAGCTCAAACCTGCTTCGCCACTCAAAATACGTTCAATGTCATGACCGACCATTTCCGCTCTCCAGCCTGTGGATAACCGTGATGAGCGGTTTGGCCGTAACAAATCCATGATGTCCTGACGAGTTCCAAGCAGCGTTGCATCTATGTCATGAATTCGAGCTAACTCTCCTATCCACGCAGCAATAAGACTCATGGCAGGTCGGAACTCTTTATCAACATCATCAGCATCAGTCTGAGGAAACCGTGCTTCTATCAATCTTCCATCCCGGACCGTTGCGATGATTTCAGACGATAGAGATGAACCGAGTTGGCGACTCTCTACTCCTCTGATTTGGCTCAGGTCTTCAACAGTTTCTGGCATTGCGTGTGCTATCCCGATTAAGGCAATATCTGAAAGCACACGACGTGGTGGAATATCACTTGCAATGGCTTTTAATTCTCGCCATTGTGCAAGCGCTTGCGCAGTGCCGCGCGATGCCGGCTTCAGTGTTCGCACCTCTTTGATCTTTAACCAAGCATCTCGCGGTTCAGACGGACTCGTTGGACGCGAGCGCAGTTCCTCGCAAGCTTCTTGCGCCCATGACACTCTTCCCAATTGTTCAAGCTTTTCGTTGATCTTGTCGTGCAAAATGAACAAGTATTCGACGTCACTTGCTGCATAATTCATTTGATCCGCGCTGAGTGGTCGACGTAACCAGTCTGTAAGCCGATCGCCTTTAGGTAGCGAGATCTTCAACTCGTTCTGGACAAGCGAAGCAAGAGACGGCGTAGATAAACCAGTGAATCCAGATGACAGCTGCGTGTCGAAAATACGTTTTGGTATTGCCCCAACGGCATGTTGCAGCACTTCCATATCCTGCTGTGCGGCATGAACCACGCACAAGGAGTCGGAATCAAATAAACGTGAAAAGGCAGACGTATCAACTGCTAGCGGATCGATGATTGCAGTTGTTTCGTGAGTCTTTATCTGAACAAGAGCGAGCTTGGGAAAGTAGGTCTTCTCGCGATGAAACTCGGTGTCAAGGGCGTAGCGGTCCCGCGACACCGCATTGTCGATCAACTCGCTCAGGGCGGCATCGGTGTCCACCCATAACACCATTATGCGCCGGTTTCTACTTCGTTACCAAGTGCTATCCACCCAGATGTACCACCCGCAACGTTGACTACGTTGGTGATACCTGCATCGTGCAAGAACTCACATGCACGCATACTCCTGGCTCCTGAATGACAGATCACATACACCTTGTCATTACTGCGAAATTTCTCCATGTTTTCAAGAACGCTCGACAGCGGAATCGATTGTGCAGTAGGTACATGGCCATCCACAAACTCTGATGGTTCACGAACGTCAACCAACTTGGCACCTGTTGGTAAACATGTTGCTAATTCGGTCACTGAAATTTCATCAATCATGTCTCAATCCTATGCAAGGTCGTTGGGTGAATTGATGTTCCGTAACTCACGCTCATCAAAGGGCTCAAAGTGGACGTCAAGACCGGCTACGGCACGATGGATTGCTCGCTCTCCCGTATCAAACAGATCACACAGATGTCTTCTGCACGCATCAGCATTCCAGCAACTAAGTAGCCAATGAGCATTTTCTTGCTTTTTGCTATCAACAGCCACCACAGCAGCAAATTGATCCATTTGAGCAAGTAATCGAGCGAATGATTCGGCAGAAAAATACGGTGTGTCGCACGGTGCAACGAGCACAAACTCCGCAGTTACCGAATCAAGTGCATCACACAACGCTCCTAAGGGGCCCGAACCCTCACGTTTCCCGATCAACACTCCACTGTGAGAAAACTTCGCGTTATCGCGAGCGCCGACAAAGATGGGATCACAATCAGCCGCAGCACCGATGTGAACAGCAACCCACTCGATCATTGGCATTCCATCTATTTCGAAGAGTGCCTTGTTTGATCCAAAGCGACTGCTTGAACCGCCAGTAAATACAAACGCTGCGACGTGACTTTTAGCCAAGTTATTTGGGTTTGCCATTGGGGTCGCATTGCAACAAAAATTGTGAGCATCGAGTTGCCTCATCAATCTCGCCGATCATGCCTGCGGTGCGTGCAAGGCCATCCAAGCAACGTAGGAAGCCATGATTAGAAGGCGCCGACCAACGCACATAACCACTGCCCTTCCAACCATTTGCGCGCAACGCGTCTAATCCTCGGTGATAACCAACGCGATACGCCATGTAGCTCTCGATCGTGTCACGCGCACAGTCACCTAATGCTGCCCATGCATCAAGGAAGCGAGGGTTCGAGGCAACGACACGTGCAACCGCATCGCGCTGTTGATGTGCGGGAGACGCCATCGCAGCATCCAATGCCGAAGCGAGATCGGCTCGAACCTCTGGCAGTACAACATCAGGGGGACCAACACCAGATACATTCACGTTTGACATGCGTTTACCGTATCCCAGATGCGCTGTACCGCGTGGTTTTGCTGGCAGAATACGAGTGTGGATTGGTTTCAATTTGACGCTGACAGCGTGAAGAACTATTCGTTGTTCGCAATGGCGGGATCGTTTATTGGGTTGCTGCTCGTTCTTAAATTTGCTAAGTCAGTCGTGTCAAAACTCTTGCTCCTGATCATGTTTGTTGCAATTGGAGTACTCGCATTTACACAACGGGATGCTGTAAATGCGTGTATCGCATCAGCAAAGGATCAGGCAGAAGCAGGCACGCCTCTGAATACCACCTGCACTTTTTTTGGACAGGAAGTTTCACTTTCTTCGATCACTCAGAATCCATGATTTCAACGTTTAAACATCAAATCGATCAGTCCCCTACGGCAAGCCATGTCGTTGCCAATGCAGCGCGCATTCTGAGTGAGCACGGCTTCATTGCCTATCACCCATCTAGCGATTCACGGCCTCATGGTGAGCGGGGGTTCGTTGTCCGTAACGGAACGGTCATTGCCTGGCGCAACAGTATGCGCATCAATGAGCACGGCGCTCGAATTATCGGAGCACACACCGATTCCCCCGGTTTGCACATCAAGCCACGACCGGATATGACTGTCCTCAATTGGCAACAACTTCATGTCGAGGTGTACGGAGGCCCGCTTCTTAATTCGTGGCTAGACCGCGACTTGGGTATCGCGGGCCATATTGTGCGACGCGACGGCACGACTCAGTTGTTCGCAACCGATCATGCCGTTGCCCGTATTCCACAACTTGCCATCCATTTAGATCGCGAGGTTAATGACAAAGGTTTGATTCTTAATCGTCATCAGCACCTTTCACCGGTGTGGTCGGTAGATCAACCCTCAACGTCATTTGACGCGTGGCTTTCAGAACTCACACAATGCGATCGTGGGGAAATTGCCAGCTGGTCCGCGCAATTATTTGATACGCAGCGCGGTGAGATCATTGGTAAAAACAACGAGTTTTTTGCATCGTCACGAATCGATAATCAGATCTCATGTTGGGCGGCAATTGACGCACTCGTTTCCGTCGACGGAGACACACCGATGATTATTGCGTTGTTCGATCACGAAGAGGTCGGCTCCGAGTCGGCAGTTGGTGCAGCGGGTCCAATGCTCGAACATGTGCTCGAATCCCTATCGCTTCATAACAATGGATCACGTTTTGATTACCTCAGCCTCCTGCAGCACAGCCATTGCATGTCTGTTGACAATGCCCACGCCGTTCATCCCAATTACGTCGACCGTCATGAAATGAACAACGCTCCATTAATTAACCACGGTGTGGTTGTCAAGCACAATGCAAACCAGCGTTATGCAACATCGGCGTCGTCGTTGCTCCCTGTTGTAGCGGCAGCCGAAAAAGCAAAGGTTTCGCTACAGACATTTTCTTCGCGCAACAACATTGCATGCGGTTCCACTATTGGGCCAATCGCAGCAACACGACTTGGAATCGACACCGTTGATATCGGTGTCCCGCAATTATCAATGCACTCGATTCGAGAAATGTGTGGAACAAAAGATCCGCTAGATCTTGTTGCGCTCATGCGCAGCTATTTGAAGAGAAGCTAGTTGATCAATCGGTTTGCTTCATCAAGCACTGATTGAAGTCTTGCCTGCAACAACAGCGTCAATTCAGAAACTTGATCGCGACTGGCCCTACCCGACTCAGGGATGATGACCGAGATCGGTTCGCCAATGACCATGGCACATCGTGTGAATCGAATCTTCTTGGACCCTGTGCGCATGACATCTTCAGTTCCAGCAATTCCTGCCGGAACAATAGAAACACCAACCTTAAAGGCAACATAGGCTGCACCATCAAACAATGGCATCACTTCAGGGCCAACGTGACGCGTGCCTTCTGGAAACATCACTAACGGTTCGCCACTGTTCAACACCGCAATGCATCGCTTCAATGCCTCCAAATCGGCAGATCCGCGAGTTACAGGAAAAGCACCAAGAGCCGACATTGCTTTTCCGAGCACTGCAAATTTCCAGATTGAATCTTTACCCATAAATCTCATTCTGCGACGCGTTGCAGCCGAGGCTATGGGAATGTCAATAGTTGAGCGATGCGTAGGGGCAAATATGAATGCACCAGTTTTAGGGATGTTCTCGGAACCAACCACCTTGAGTCTGAGCAGTGTTCGACACAGAAATACTACAAACGAACGAATGACTGCATAGAAAACTTTTGTAGAACGCGTTTGACCGACGATGCGAGTATCAACTGTTGCCATGACTCAACCTTGACAGAAACAATGTTTCTAGTTCGTTCACGACTTCTTCAATTGTTCGATCACTTGTATCGACAACGATTGAGTCATTTGATTCTGCTAGTGGGCTATCACTGCGGGTGCTGTCGAAAAGATCGCGCTGTTCAATTGCTGCTGCAATCTCGTTGACATTTCCACCCTGTTGCTCAACCCGTCTTTGAGCGCGAATTTGTGGGCTTGCGGTAAGAAACACTTTCAAAATTGCTTCAGGAAAAACAACCGTAGAAATATCTCGACCCTCAATCACACCGCCCCCGTGCATTGTCGCCCACTCTTGCTGCCTGATCCGCATTTCTTTCCGGACTCCAGAATTGGACGCAACTTTGCTGACATTAGCCGTTACGTCTGCCTGTCGAATCGCATCGGTTGCGTCGTGGCCGTTGATGATCACTCGATCTAGGCCTACATGCAAGTCGCAATCAACGGCTAACTGCGCGATGTTCTCAAGATCATCAAGGTTCAAATCTCTGAGCATTGCCTCGTATGTCACTGCTCGGTACATCGCACCCGTGTCGAGATACTTCATTCCAAGACGAACTGATAGCGCCTTGGCGATAGTTGATTTGCCCGCACCTGCCGGACCATCAATTGCGATCACCCGATGCTGGGGTCCAATCACCAACTGGTATCCCTTGGACGACCCTCTTCGTAACCAGATGCACTTTGAATCCCCACTACTGCGTTATTGCGGAATTCGGCAATGTTGTTTGCCCCTGCATAGGTGCACGACGAACGAACCCCTGCGACTATTTGATCAAGGATGTCCTCAACACTTGGTCGTTCGGGATCCAGATACATCCGCGATGTAGAAATGCCTTCCTCGAACAGTTCCTTTCGAGCCCGTTCGACGGCTGATTCATCCTTGGTGCGATTACGTACTGCCCGATTAGACGCCATACCGAAACTTTCCTTGTACAAACGTCCGGAAGTATCGCGCAGTGTGTCAGCAGCTGACTCGTAAGTACCAGCAAGCCACGAGCCAAACATGATATTTGCGGCTCCAGCCGCTAATCCCAACGCGACATCGCGGGGATGACGAACACCGCCATCGGCCCACACGTGTTTGTTTAAAGCTGATGCTTGTTCAGAGCATTCGAGCACAGCAGAGAACTGTGGTCGCCCCACTCCGGTCATCATGCGTGTCGTGCACATTGCTCCGGGCCCAACACCAACTTTGACAATATCAGCACCAGCATTGATGAGGTCTCGTGTGCCTGCTGCTGTTACGACATTGCCAGCGACAATTGGTGTGTTGGTAACAACGGCTCGAACCTGTTCCAATGCATTCAGCATGCGGGTTTGGTGACCATGTGCAGTATCGACCACGAGCACATCAACACCCATCGCCGCGAGAGCACGCGCTCGCTTACCTGGATCGCCATTTATTCCTACCGCTACACCAATCATGAGCTGACCTTTGTTGTCAACTGCGGGTTTATAGATGGTGCTACGAAGTGCGCCTTTGCGTGTAATAACTCCGACCAGTCGTCCGTCATTGTCAATCACCGGGGCAAATGAGATACGCCGTTCCGTCATTTCATCGAACATATTTTCCGCACTCAACGATGCGTTGAGTGAAATGACTTCGGTACTCATCACATTATGCAATTGGGCAAACCGATCTGAGCCAATCGCATCGCGTTCTGTGAAGATGCCCATTGGCTTTGAATCAGTGTCGACAACCACAACTGCACCGTGCGCTCGCTTGTGAATAAGGCTTAGCGCTTCGCCAACCGTGCCAGTCGGTGGCATGGTGATTGGCGTTTCATAAACTGTGTGTCGGGATTTAACGAATTGCACCACGTTCTCGACAACGTCGAGGGGAATGTCTTGGGGCATAACAACGATTCCTCCACGACGTGCAACGGTCTCTGCCATACGCCGCCCCGCAATTGCCGTCATATTGGAAACAACGACGGGGATCGTCGTTCCGAGTCCGTCGGTGGTGCTCAGGTCTACACCTTGGCGAGATGGCACCGCTGACAGGCTTGGAACCAAAAAGACATCGTTGTACGTAAGGTCGTAACTCGGCACACCATTGAGAAACTTCACCTTGTACCCCTTTAACCAAATAATAACGGCGACGAACAGCCGTCTTACGACCGCTTAAGGCTACTCCGTATTTGTAGTCTCGTAACTACATGAGCAACATCGTCAAAAGCAATGCAGTGGACACCGTAGAACGGGCGGCCGAGGCGCTTGCGCGGGGCGGCCTCATTGGCATGCCAACGGAGACGGTGTATGGGCTGGCTGGAAGCGCTGCAAACGAACAAGCCTTATCTAAAATTTTTGACGTCAAGGGTCGTCCGATAGGTCATCCATTGATTGTGCATCTTTCGTCGCTAGATGAATTAGATCGTTACGCGCTATCGGTACCTCAAGCAGCTGTGGCTCTCATCGGAGCATGCTGGCCAGGACCGCTCACGGTGTTGTTGCAACGATCCAGACATGTCTCCGACTTGATTACGGGAAACCGATCAACCGTTGCCATTCGCATTCCTGCAAATGAGTGTGCGCGTTCAATCATTGCGATGCACGGTCATGCTGTTGCTGCACCATCTGCGAATCGATTTGGTCATGTCAGTCCAACCACGGCTCAACATGTGTTGGATGATCTCGGCGAGCACGTCGACCTTATTGTTGACGATGGACCGTGCACCATTGGTGTTGAATCGACCATCATCGATTTCACATCACCTGTACCCCAACTGCTACGACCAGGCGGCTTTGCACTCGAAGACCTCGAGGAACTGATGGGCATTCACGTTGCTGCACCTGAAGGTGAGTCGAGGGCGTCTGGCATGCTCGAATCTCACTATGCGCCACAGGGCAAAGTGCTGCTCGTTAACTCTCTATCGGAGGCTAAATCGGTGCTCTCGGCACACCCCGAAGCGCGACTAATTAGCCACTGGGAGAGTCTGCCTCTCTACGCAGCCAGCCTGTATGCCCAAATGCGCCAGGCAGATCACGATGGTGTGCCGCTCATTGTGGCCATCACTCCCGCCCCGTCGGGGCTGGGCCGGGCCATCTGTGACCGACTGAAAAAGGCTTCTCACCCCTAAGATTAAGTTCCTAAACCCAGGGTGGCACCCGTCACCCGACTCCTAGGGGGAGAAAACAAACATGAAGAAAACAGCAAAGCGTCGCTTCGGTGCTCTCGTTGTTGGTCTCAGCCTCGTGGCTGCGGCTTGCGGCGGAAGCAGTGAAAGCGAAGATACAACAGCCACCGCTGGTGGCGAACTGGAAGGCATGAAGGGCACAATGCCACTCGTCGACCTTGGATCTGAGTTTACAGATGGTTTGAACGCGTTCTGGACTGCCGCAGGCAATGCAGCGCTTGAAGACTATTCATATGCTGCAGAATCATTTGACTCAGTAATGCTTATTGCACTTGCAGCAGAAGCAGCACAGACTGATGGAAGCGCACTTGCTTCACAGATCCAAGCTGTTTCAGCCGAAGGTGAAACATGCAGTGACTTCGCAGCATGTGTTGCAATTATTGCAGCGGGCGGCGATGTTAACTACGAAGGTGCCTCTGGCCCACAGGACATGAACGGAAACGGCGAACCAATTAATGCTTCGTACGGCGTTCTTACCTTTGGTGCAGACAATCGCTTCAGTTACGAAGATGCTTCGTACGTTCTTGCTGATGCCCCAGCTTCGGACATTGTTCCAAATGCTGATGTAACGGTAGAGCGTCAAGGTGACGGCGTATTGAAGATCGGTTCAATGTTGCCAGAAACCGGTTCACTTGCATTCCTCGGACCACCAGAATTTGCTGGTGTTGAGTACGCAATCAGCCTCATCAACGAGGCAGGCGGCGTCCTTGGCAATCCAGTTGAGTACGTTCAGGGTGACTCGGGTGACACAAGCACTGACACAGCAAGCACGACCGTCGACCGTCTCCTCGGAGAAGGAGTTGACGCAATCATTGGTGCTGCTTCATCGTCAGTGTCGCTGACCGTAATTGACAAGATCACTGCTGCTGGTGTTATTCAATTCAGCCCAGCAAACACTTCAGACAAATTCTCAACGTATGCCGACAATGGTTTGTATTTCCGTACCGCTCCTGCTGACAAGCTTCAGGGTGCAGTGCTAGCAAACCTCATTGCAAGCGACGGTGCAGCAACTGTCTACATCATGGCGTTGGATGATGCTTACGGCACGGGTCTTGCAGACTCAATCGAAGCAAACATCACCGCAGCAGGTGTGACTGTTCTTGGCAAAAAGATCTACGATCCAAAGGCCACAACATTTGATGCTGAAGTTGCAGAAATCAAGGATGCAAATCCAGATGCAATCATGCTCGTAACATTTGACGAAGGTTCACGTATCTTGCGCACCATGGTGGAGCAAGGCATTGGACCTAAGGCCAAGATGGTCTACGGCTGTGACGGCAACATGGGTAATGCACTCGGTCAGAACTTCGACTCGGGTAATTAATCCCTGACTCTGTCAGTTTACGAAAAGGCCCCCAACCGTAAGGTTGGGGGCCTTTTTATTTGTCGAACTAACGATTAAATTATTTAGCCGCCTGTCATCTTGGCCAAAGTACCCAGATATAACTTGATCACATTTGGATCCTCAAGTAGTTGTCGACCCGTACCCGTGTAGGCATTCTTGCCTTGATCAAGAACATATGCCCGATCGGTGACCTGCAAGCATCGACGAGCATTCTGTTCCACCATCAAGATTGCAATTCCCTCAGCATTAATGCGTTTGCATTGAATAAATACCTCGTCTTGTAATGCAGGAGAAAGACCAGCGCTAGGTTCATCGAGCAACAGCAGTTTGGGCTCCATCATCAATGCGCGGCCCATCGCTACCATCTGACGTTCGCCGCCCGATAGCGATCCGGCCCGCTGGGCTGCGCGTTCGCGTAATTTTGGGAATAACGCAGTGACATATTCGAAACGCTCCTCAAATACTTCTGGCTTTAGAAAACAGCCCATTTCGAGATTCTCTGACACAGTCAAACTCTGAAACACATTTTGCGTCTGTGGAACATAGCCAACACCTTGCTCTACAAGTTCGTGCGCTTTTCTGCCGGTGATATCGGACCCGAAGAACGTTACGGAGCCCGATCTCACACCACATTGACCGAGAATCGCCTTAAGAACTGTGGACTTGCCGGCTCCATTTGGCCCAATAACACCAACGAACTCTCCCGCACGCACTTCAATATTGCAACCGTCCAAAATGTTGACCTCAGGCACGTAGCCAGCAACGAGTTCATCAACAATTAGTACTCGATCATCAGCCACTACATGTCCTCGCTATCAAGAAGAGACTTGCCCTGATGGCTACCAAGATATGCCTCAATAACAGCCTGATTAGACGCAATTTGCTCGGGAGTACCTTCAGCGATGATTCTCCCCTCAGCCATCACTACCACCCAATCGGAAACATCGTGCACCATGTCCATGTCATGCTCGACAAATAACACCGTCATACCATCATCTCGTAATCCACGAATGTGTTCATTCAGATTTTGTTTCAGTGCGGGGTTGACGCCAGCCATGGGCTCGTCCAACATAACTAAACGGGGGTTTGTCATTAAGGCCCGTGCCATTTCGAGCAACTTACGCTGTCCACCAGACAACGTACCCGCATACTGATCTCGCATGTGGTCTAGTTTGAAACGCTTGAGCAACTCATCTGCCCGCTGTTCAATCATTGCTTCTTGCTTGCGGTAGCGAAAAGGAAACAAGCCATTCCACCATTTTTCGCCTGTTTGGTGCGTGGCGCCAAGTTTCATGTTCTCAATGACCGATAACTTCGTGAGACTCTTTGTCAATTGGAACGTCCGCACCATTCCAAGTCGTGCCGTACGATGAGCGACCACCTTTTCAAGATTCTTGCCATCGAACATCCACTCGCCTGCATCGGGCGAGTCGAACCCCGTAAGCAAGTTGAACAATGTTGTCTTACCGGCGCCGTTCGGTCCAATCAAGGCAGTTATCGAACCACGTTGCACCTCAAGATGAGCAACATCTACGGCTGTTACGCCACCGAAATTTCGCTTCACGCTATCGGCGACCAAAATTGGGTCGGGTTTGGAGACTCCAGGGGATGCATTTACCGATTGCAAGGCGGCTCGTGCACGCAATGCCAAATCTGAATACGACCGCTCAGCGACCATCAAGGGCCATCTCTTCCTTGCTTCCAAACACACCTTGCGGACGGAAGGTCATGAGCAGCATCAAACCGAGCCCAATCAACATGTAGTTAACGGGACCTACCTGTGATTTCTGAATCAGGCCAAAACCGAATACTTCAAAGGGCTGGTTCTTTGTTAGTTCGCGAAGGAAATTGTCACTGAACACGTACAAGGCCCAAAACATCATTGGTCCCACCACTGAGCCTCGAACCTTTGCAACTCCACCTAGAACCAAAGCCGTCAAAATATAAAACGTGACGTCACGGCTGTAGTTATCAGGCTGGACAGATCCGCGATCGAGGGCAAAGATCATGCCTGAAAACATACCGATTGCGCCACCAATAATCAGCGATTGCATCTTGTACGAATACACGTTTTTGCCAAGACTGCGAACTGCATCTTCATCTTCTCTGATTGCTTTTACTACTCTGCCCCACGGACTCTTCATCAACATAAAGACCAATAACGAGAACAGCGCAACGAGTGACCAACCGACGATGATCGTCCAAAAGGAATATCCGCTGTAGCGGAATGGGCGAATGCCATATTGTGCCGCAGGGTTAAACGGACTGAGATCCCTAAAGGATCTACTGAAACCGTTGATTCCATCGGAGCCACCAAAATATTCTTTGAACCGAACCGATCTCACGACAAGACGCACTATCTCGGCCATCGCGATCGTCACGATTGCTAAATAGTCGGCCCGCAATCGAAGTGTTGGGATACCAACCAGCAATCCAAGTATGACGACAAACACCAGTCCAATCAGAATTCCCCACCACAAACCAACTCCAAAATATTGAGTGGTCATTCCAAGTCCATACGCACCACAGGCCATAAATGCTGCTTGGCCAAAATTGAGCAGGCCGGTGTAGCCAAATTGCACGTTGAGTCCAATGGCAGCAAGGGCGAAATACGCAGCGTCAATTCCGAACAATGCAGCGACAGTATTTTCGAGAATTTTGATGATGTCCATTGATCAACCAATCCTCTGTTTGCGGCCAAGAATGCCTTGCGGCCGAACCACAAGCACAATGATCAGAATAAGTAAAGCAGGGGCATTCTTCAGTTCGGCCGGTACCACCAAGGATGCGAGTTCGACAAGTACGCCCACAAAAAAACCGCCGATCAGTGCTCCATATGCAGACCCGAGTCCACCGAGTGTGATGCCTGCAAACATCAAAAAGATCAGCCTAGATCCCATCTCAAATCCGACTTGTTCATCAAGTCCGCGAAACAATCCTCCCATGGCAGCGAGGGCGCCTCCCGCAAACCACACAATGCGGATGATCTTCTGCGTATCAATACCCGTGCTCGATGCGAGGTCAGGATTATCTGATACCGCACGAATTGCTTTACCCGTGCGGGATCTTTGCAAGTACAAGGCAACGAGCACCAAAACGATAAGCGAGATGATCGCCGTTGTTAAATCACGCATCGTGATGCTTACCGGCCCGAACCTTTTAGCTACTTGCAAACTAAAGTCATCAAGTGGTCTAGTTCGACCTCCGAACTGATACAGGTACATGTTTCTCAACATGATCGACAAGCCAACTGATACGACCAACTGCGAGATCAATCCGATACCACGCTTACGCAATTTGGCAAAAATGATGGCATTCATCGCAAGCCCCAACACCCCACCTAGGGCGATCACCAAAGGTGCAGCGATCAATAACGGAACACCCAGCAAAACGTTAAACCAAAAGGCAATTAATCCACCAAATGTCACCATTTCGCCGTGGGCAAAATTTGTCAAACCTGTTGTGCCAAAGATCAGTGAAAGGCCAACTGAACTAATCGCGATGATCAGCCCCAAACGGACTCCATCAACCAGTCGCTGGGCTAGTCGATCAACAAGTGGCGCACCTGTTGCTGTGCTGGAACCCGCAAAGAATGTGACCCGCTTTGAATTAGTGGTAAACGAATCTTTCTCAATCGTTGCTTGTGTCTTACTCTCATCAATCAATGTCACATCATCTGGCAATGTAGAGACATCAATCGTCACAACATAAGAGTCCTTGGATGGCACGGAGATGGTGACTGTTCCGCTCGAGTCCGTGACACCTTCCCCGACCATGCTCCCAGTCGATGTTGTGATGGCTATCGACACTCCGGACACGGGGTTTTTTGTCGCCACACCATCATCAATGGTCTGATTTTGCACTGAGGCCACGATAGAAAGCCCGGACTCTTCAGCTTGAGCCGCTGAAGAAAAGGCAAACACAGATGCAGCGACAATGGCAAAGGCCTTACACAATGCAATCCAGTTCGTACGAGCTGTGGCTGTTTTGATCACTTGGTCCCCAATTATGCGATTCGTACTAGTCAAGCACATTGAGCCTTGTAGTGGGAAGAAAAACTGCCAAAACAGCCAACCACACCATTACTGATCCCGCGATATGAATCGCTACAAGATGGGCAGGAACGCCAGCAAAGTATTGCACGTAGCCAATAAATCCTTGAGATACCAAAGAAAATAGAAGAAATTGAATGCGGGCTCCCTCAGTGCCCCATCGCTCGACAGATCGTCGAGCGCGGATCGCTAACAACACTGAAATCGCAACGGTGATCCACACCGCAATCGAATGCAACTGCGTAGCAAACCGAACAGATATATCGAGTCGCGTGACAGCCTCTGAGCCCGAATGTGGACCGCTACCCGTCACCACCGTTCCCAGAACAACGCTGATCATCGCTGAGCTAAAAAGCGCCTTTTTCAGTGCAACATCCTGTCGGTCAATAGGCGGTACTCCACTAGACAGGGTTCTGGTCCGATTGAGCAACACAACGGCTGCAGTTACCAACATAAATGACACCAAAAAGTGGACCATATTGGTCCAAGGATTAAGACCCGTCAGTACGACATAGGCACCAATAATTACCTGCGCGATAACCCCAATGACCAAGAGGATCGCATTATTGGTGATCTTCCTCACTGGTTTTGCTAACAGTAAAGACAAGGCAACAGCACCAGCTACCGACAATGCAACAACGCCAGTGAACAGACGATTGATCTGCTCAATTGCTGCGTGACCACTGGAAACATCGATGAAACGAGTGTTGTTGCAATTGGGCCAATCCGAACAGCCAAGCCCCGAACCTGTAAGGCGAACGAGTGACCCTGAAATGATGATCACAATAAGAGCACCTAGGGCCAACCATACGGCCCGTTCATAGGCATTCACGGATACCTGGGGCCTGCGCACATCCGCAGAGTAGCCCTCAATCCAAGGAATTCACCGTCGTATCTCAACACTTCAGGTGGTCAAATAGGACTGAAATCACCATTTACTCACTCTTAGTGGTTGCAACAACATTATTAGTGAAATAATCCTCAAGTTTTCCCTTCTGGAACCGATCCCTAATGCGGATCTCACACCAGAAAGTCAGGGAAATCATGAACACATCAGTAATTCGCAAAGCAGTTGTCGGATTGTCGCTTTCCGTTATCGGATCGATGAGCATGTCAACGTTGACAGTTACAGCGGCGGATGCACAAGTTGTCAGTGCAAAGCCACTTGCTCTTCCTCGCATGGGCGAATCAGGACCAGAGGTCATTCGACTTCAACAGGCAATTGTGGCTCGTGGTTTCACAATCAAAGGTGGCATCGATGGCTCATTTGGAGCTTCAACTCGATCGGCCTTGAGGTCATTACAGAAGGTCGCTGGATTTAGGGCAACGGGGAATCTTGACTCCCGCACCGCGAAATTTCTTGGTCTTGTAGATGTGACACCCCTATCGAAGAATTCACTTCCGACTATTGGAGCATCTGGTGATGCCGTGTGGTCGATACAACAAGCGTTGATTAATAGTGGCGTAACTGTGAAGGGTGGTGCCGATGGCAAGTTTGGACTTGCAACATCAATCGCAATTGGCCGATTTCAAAGTGCTCGAGGTTTGAGAGTTACGAAATCTGTCGACGAAGCAACCGCAATCGCATTGGGCCTTCTCGCAGCGCCTGCACCAAAGGCATCTGCCACGAAAACCGTTGTCGCTGCAGGCGTAGTTGCGCCAGTAGCAACACCTGTTGCAGCAGCGGCCAGTATCACCATTGACTCCTTGCCGGTACGTGGCCAGACGAGTGAAGCTGTTCGTACCGTGCAACATGCATTGTTGGCAGCGGGCATAGAAGTCAAGGGTGGCGCAGATGCTGTGTTTGGCGTTGCCACTTCGGTAGCAATAGGAAAATTCCAATCAGTGAAGGGACTTAACGTCACCACGGCACTCGATGCAAACACTGCTGCAGCACTTGGACTCATCCCAACACTTGCAGAGTTAGGCCTTCCAACGCTTCAGGCTTTCCCGATGCAAGGCCGTTGTTCTTTCTCTGATTCATGGCACGCTCCGCGAGGAAGTGGACGTGTCCATGAAGGGGTAGACATCGTTGGTGCTCGCGGCCTGGCAATCTATGCGGTGGTTGACGGAATCATCACACGAATGTTGTCGGGCGGAGCATTGAGTGGAAACTCAATTCGCCTTACCGCACCAGATGGAACGTACTTTTTCTACGCTCACCTTGATGGCTTTGCAGCAGGCTTGGCTGTAGGTCAGACCGTGCGTGCTGGCCAAGTTATTGGATACAACGGTTCGACTGGAACGTCAACGCCCCATGTCCACTTTGAAGTACACCCCCAGGGTGGGGCCGCTGTCAACCCTTACCCACTCGTGAAGGCAGTCGACGCATGCAACAACACGAGCATTCCTGCTCAGCCGTAAAGCTCTGATTCTGTAGTGATTCGGATCAATGACGATGTGAGAACCATCATTGGTCCGGATCACCACACACTAACGAGTGCGATCTTCCGCTGGAAGGTGGTCTACATCGCTTAGCCGCTCAAGACTAAACGCGTAACCATCTCCCAATTTGATGGTTTTTAATGTTGTTATCGAAGCATGGTTAATGATAAATCGTTCCCATTCCCAAGGGGTTGCCGGCAAACCAAGCAAATGGCAAATCAATACGCTATTCGTTCCCGCATGAGCGAAGAACACAAATTTCTCGCCTGGATTATCAATCTGCCAAACGGGCAAATCCGTGCCAATCCGACGAACGCCATTGCGTTCGAGAAAGTCTGTAGCGCCAATGTGAATTCGAGCGACAAAATCTCGCACGGATTCTCCGCCCTGCAAGCCATTCCAACGCTCGTGTGAGGGGTTGCTCATTTCTCTGCGATATGCCTTGATGGTTTCTTCTACTGGAGCACCGTGCCATGATGGCTCGCGAATTTCTTCCAGAAATGGTTCGATCTCGAGGGGCCTGTTATGCCGTGTCAGTGTCGGTAATGCTGTCAAATGCGTTCGCTGCAATGGTGACGCAAACACATGGTCGTAATCAAAGGTTTCCAATCGTCGTCCAAGTAATTCGGCTTGACGTAGTCCACGCTCCGTCAACGGCGGATTGACAACGCTTAGACCGTCCTTTACCCATTCGGGTTCGGCATGTCTAATGAGAACTAATTCCATTGCAGCAATCTACTCCACTTCGATATTGCACAACGCGAATGCCTTCACAAGCGCTTCATCAAAAACTTCATCTGACACCACTGCGCCGACCGCAAGATTCATCATTTCCGATCCCAGACATAGAGCCTGTTCAGAAGTGATTGCAATACCACGCTGCTCGGCAAGAAAATATGCATACGAACGCGTTGCAGTGTCTTCATTGTCAAATCCCGTGTTTAATTCTTCCTGTGGATCAACCACAAAAGAAGTGCCGGTTATTGGCATATCGCTATCGGGCAGACCGTTAATACCGCTTTGCAAATTCACGCTGCATTGTTTAACGATGAAATCTCTCAGTGAACTTAATGCTTCTACATTGTCGTTGCGTGACAAGTTGGCGATGGACTGTTGCGCATTTGAATCGGTGTTGGCAATCGACCCATCCCAATAGACATTTTCGAGCGCCACGGCAAGTTCCAAATACGAACGTTCAACTGTTTCTACATCTTGTCTAATTGTTGAAGGTGCGACATCAGTCATAACGGAAAGAGTGCCTGTTAGAACACCGATTGTGCTCTGCATCTGTCTCGGTGGCACTCTGCTGAGCGATTCGATCATCACCCCAGTGGCAACAAGTGACGATTCCAGCTCAGTTGTGTAACCGCACAGCGCATTGGTTTCTACTTGCTCACCGCAACCAAGTACTGCTGTAGCGGAAAGCCCAGGAATGACGAGAAACCTAAGAGTATGAGAAAAAGCTCGGCTTAGTTTCAATCGTGACTCCTCCTCGTACAAACTCTAGTTGTACGATGATTCATCCCATGGCCAATTCATCAACCGCACGTGCCAAGTCGCTCATTGCACGAACGACAATCGTGACAACGGTGTTTGCGCTGAGTGTGATGTGGATATACGCATTTGTTTTCGCGTCAAAAGAGTCAGTTAATAAAATCGCGGATCAGGCGTGGACTGCTCGGGCGGAAAGCATTTGCCAAGAGGCGTTCCAACAGCGATTACTTCTGATTGATCTTCGTCAGATTTCAGATTCAGGACCAGATGCCCTTGCCCAACGCGCGGACATCGTCGATAAAGCAACGGATTTATTAGAAAGCGCAATCGTCGAAATTGAAAAAGTTTCTCCGAACGACCCAAAAGGGCTGGCTATCGTTCCGCTGTGGATAAGCGACTACAAGACACTCATATCTGATCGACGTGACTACTCAGCACTTTTGCGCACAGGAGACAATTCGCCGTTTGCAGAGTCAATGACCGAGGGTTTGCCTCTTAGCGAGAAAATATCAACATTCGCTGCAGACAATCGCATGCTTTCATGCAAAGCGCCCATCGATTTATCAATCTGATACGAATTCGTTCTTCGGCAACCAGCCCTGACCTTCCGCATATTGTTTGATCACTCGCGCGGGTGATCCAACAGCAACACAATAATCTGGGATCACACCCGTGACCACGCTGTTTGCGCCAATAGCAACATGTTTTCCAATTTGTGCACCTGGCAATACAACGGCGCCAGCGCCGATCCACGAACCATCACCAATAGTGACCATTCGCTCTGGCTGAGTTTGTTGCGAAATTGGAACATCGATGCGTTCGTAACCGTGATTCTGATCGGTGATATAGACGTGATGACCAGTCCACACATCGTTACCAATATCAATTCCCAGATGACCCACGATCCCACTACCTCGACCAATCAGGCAACGGTCGCCGATACGCACAACCGGATTGGTCACACATAATTGGCCTGGCATCATCCCTGCCGACAGCGCCACATTTTGGCCGATCATGGTGTCATCACCAATTTGGATGTACTGCTCGTTAAAAATCGTTGTTACGGGAAAGCAGATAATGCTGTTGTCTCCGAAACGTCCAAACCTCTTACCCCGTGCAGTATCTGGCCCAATCGAGCCGTGTAGACACAGCCAATTCCACGCACTCACCGCTATTTTCTCGCGCATCCGCTGAACTGACTTGGCAAGCATGTCTACGAATCTAATCTGTAGCCTGAAAACATGCCCGAAAGTACCAGTCGACCAAGGGTGACTGTTCCCGACGTCATTGCGCGCAAGAACCATCATCTGCCGCTGACCATGATCACGGCTTACGACGCCACATTCGCAAAGATCGTCGATGAGTCTGGTGTCGACATGATTCTCGTTGGAGATTCCGTGGGTTCAGTGGTACAAGGTGTTGCTAACACCATTCCCGTAACGCTTGAGGAAATGGAATATCACGTTCGCCTTGTTGCGCGTGCCAATCCGCGGGCGTTGATCATTGGCGATCTACCGTTTGGCTCATACCAAGTGAATACTGAGCAAGCAGTACGCAGCGCTATTCGACTGGTTAAGGCAGGTGCTGCTGCAGTAAAACTTGAGGGCGGCGTCACGATGCAGGACGCGATTGCAGCTATCTCTCGAGTTGATATTCCAGTAATGGGCCACATCGGACTCACTCCCCAGAGCTATCACCGAATGGGCGGCCACCGAGTCCAAGGTCGCGCAGAAGGTCGCGATCCAGGTGGCAAAGAACGATTGCTCGAAGACGCTCATTCCGTTGAGCAAGCAGGAGCATTTGCAGTGGTCATTGAGGGTGTTCCTCGAGAATTAGCGCGAGAAATCACTCAGAAAATTTCAATACCAACCATAGGAATCGGGGCCGGACCGGATTGTGATGGTCAGGTACTCGTACTGCATGACATCCTCGGTCTCAGCCCGAATAATTTGAAGTTCACTCGCAAGTATGCAAATGTCCGCGAACTGAGCATTCAGGCATGTTCGGAGTTTGTGCACGAAGTACGTGCACGACAATGGCCCGATGACGACCATTCTTTTCACTGATACTCATCAGTTTGCTGACTGGCTGGCGACCAAGCGAGACAGCACCATTGTTGGTTTTGTACCGACCATGGGTGCATTACATGAAGGACATGGTTCATTATTTGAGCTTGCTAGATCACAGTGCGACCTTGTGATTGCAAGCATTTATGTCAACAATCTTCAGTTCAATTCATCCTCAGATTTTGATCGCTACCCCCGAACGCTTGATGAGGATGTCGCCATGTGTCAATCGCGCAGCGTTGATGCGGTGTGGGCTCCATCACAACTCGATCTATTTCCAGATGGACAGCAACTACTCACAACTGGTGAAAATGCCCTCGAGTACGAAGGCAGAGATCGGCCAGGTCATTTTGTCGGTGTAGCAACTGTTGTTGATCGTTTGTTATCAATCGTTGCACCAGACCGCATGTATCTCGGGGCTAAGGATCACCAGCAAATCTCTGTCATTACGTCAATGTGCGGTCAGCTTCATCAATATGTCAACATCGTCCGCTGCCCTACCATTCGAGAACATGACGGTCTTGCGATATCGAGTCGCAACCGATTTCTCACTCAACACGGTCGAAGCCAAGCCCCAATCATCTCATTGGCTCTTCAACATATGATCGACACGTGGAGAGCAGGCGAAACCGAACCGACCACACTGATCGCTCAAGCAACGTCTGAACTCCAGAACATAAATGGTGCGACTGTTCACTACATTGCAGTGCTTGATGGACACGAGATGCAACTGACAATGAGTGTCAAACAAGGAGATACGGCAATCATTGCGGTATCGATAGATAACGTTCGCTTGATTGACAACATGCAATTTGTCAACGTTTGACGGTGGTATCGATCTGAGTCATCCGATAGCGGATCGTGTAGACAGAATCGCCACTCAGAATTCCCCCTCTGCCAAGCGAACGTCCCAACTGCCAATTTGATAAACCGAGTTCTGGCTTGTTCAGCGCATACTGGCCGTCGACCCAGCGAGTCATACCGTTCCCGAAGAATGGTGCATTACTTGTGCTCCACGCATGTTCGTGTTCGTCTTGATGTACTGACAATACCGACAACACGAATTGAGGAGAGTGCATGTTGAATAATTCAACTGCAGAGGCAATATTCTTAGCTATCACGAGCGTTACTTCAGGTGTTGTCTCCCATTCCCATTCCTTGGAGAGATCTAACTCATCGGTGATTTCTACAACCACGCCTGACGATACATCGGCCAGATCGATGCCGAGATGAACCAACTGCTGCTCCACGTTTGATGAAATATGAACGATGGGCCGCACACCGTTGCGTAAGCCACTTTTACCAATTCCTTTGAAAAGGGTTGAAATAATCTCGCATGCGGCTTTCTCCAGTATCACGATCGTGTTCAGCGTGTTGCACACCTTGCGGTCGAGCGAATGCAAAATAATGTCTTCTAATCCAGCGAGATCGTCATACTGAGAAACCACTGCCCATGCGCCGCCAGTCCCGTGCAGACTGACAGGAATGCCATGTTGTTGTGCAATGTTTCCCAGCAGCGCAACTGAAGCGCCGCTTCCACGCGCAACTGCCAATGCAATCCCGTCGTTGGAAAACAACGCCCAGGCAGAAGCATGCGTGATGCTTGGCAATAACATCACGCAATGCTCTGGTAAACCAGCTTCAATAAGCGACGGATGTACTGCGACCCTCATCAACGCCTCGGCAGTGTTGTAGGCATCGCTCCCGATCCGAAACACACAGGTGTTTCGACTGCGTATCACCCCAGTGGCATCAGCCAACACATTAGGTCGTCCTTCAAAAACGAATCCGACCAATCCCAATGCACACTGGCGCGCCTCCACAGACCAACCCGAATGCTCTATATGTGCAACATGATCTTGCACTGCCACCATGTCCTGCCATAGACCAAGTGCGTCAATCATGTCTTTACGCATACTGGGAGTCAACCCGAGACGCGTAGTTGACCGACCACGTTGTTTAGCTTGTTCAACGTCGTTCTCATTGACAACCATAACTTCGGCCATGAGCACATCATCGGCTAGTCGATCTGCAAACAGCCTAAAAAACGTCGATATCTGATCGTCGCTGGCAGATTGCAACAAAGAAAATGCCCTCCGCGATAGTTCCACAACTTGTCCAACAATGTCTATTTCAGTTTTTGGGATAAGCATTAATTGCCCATCTGTTGAAGCCACGATGCGGTCACCATCCGAAAATTGATCCGCTATGGCAGCACCAATGGTGATCAATTTTCCGTTGACAAGAATTCGATCTGTTGCTCGCACACTCATTGTTTCACCTTCATTGACATATCGTAGATCGCTAAGATTGAGGTGTGGATAATCGTCTGTATTTCAAGCAACTTTTGTCGGGACGGGATTTTGCCTGTGGCGATCAAATGGCAAGCCAAATGGTCAATTTCGTCTACGCCATCGGCGATCTTGTCACACGCGAATGCGTGATTGTTGATCCGGCCTACGCAGTCAATGAACTTGCTTCAATTGTCCAAGCCGATGACATGGTCATCAGTGGAGTGCTTGGAACTCATTACCATCCCGATCATTTAGGTGGATCAATGATGGGTTGGAATATTGAAGGTATTTCAACCTTGCTAGATGTTGTTGACGTGCCGATTCACATCAATCGTTACGAATCCGAATGGGTTCAAAAAACCACGGGCGTTTCTTCGAATTTACTCTCACTTCACGATGCAGGAGACATCATCCGTATCGGAGAGATTGATATCACACTGCTTCACACACCTGGTCACACACCAGGAAGTCAATGCTTCCTCGTGGACAACAAACTTGTATCAGGCGACACGCTGTTTTTAGAAGGATGTGGCCGAACTGACCTGCCTGGCTCTAATCCTGATGACATGTTCGATAGTTTGACGCTGCTGTCAACGCTCCCCGATGACGTGATTGTGTTTCCAGGACATCAGTACTCTCAACCGGCGCAGATGTTGATGGGTGATGTGCGCTCGTCGAACTATGTCTTCAAGCCAAAGACAAAAGAGGCTTGGCTGCAGTGGTTTGGTCGGTAGAAGTCAGCCGCTTAACCCACCATAGATACTGCTCAATGCACCAAAACTGAGCAGAAGCAAGACCGCGTTTCTAAAACGCAACGGATCAATGCGTTTCCTTACGACTCGTCCTATCAGCACGCCTACCACCATCACAGGCAACACAACCGTTGCCAGCATTAAGTCCGTTATCGCAATTTCACCAAATATCGCAAAGAGCGCAATTCCGTAGAGGCCACTAACCAAAAAGATCATGTTCAAGGTTGCCCGAAAAACTTCGGGAGAGCTTCTGCGAGCCTGTAAAGCAAAAACTAACGGTGGGCCATTGGTTGATGTGGACGTCAACAAAATACCGCTAATAATTCCCATGGCCCAATCAAGTCCGATATGGGCCTCGGATAGGTCGCTACCTCGAGACAACAACAGCACTCCGAACAAGACCCCACACCCAAGAATGATTTTCAACACATCTTGGTTGGCGTAGATAAATACCGCAAGTCCCGCCGGTGCACCAAGAAATGAAGCGTACAGAAAACGTTTCACCTGAACTGTGTCTTGATCTTTACGCAAATCCCTGAATTGAAACACGTTGTTTGACGTTCCGATCAGTGAAGCAAGTATCACTGCTGGTTGAAGCTCAATGACTTGAATGAGCAAAGGCACGGCTAGAAGCGCAAACCCAAAACCCACGACCGATTGCACAAACGCTGTGATTAATACGATTCCAGTGATAAAAACGAGCTCGATAACAGTGAGATCAATCATTCGACCAATACTTTTACAGCTTGCTCAAAAATCTCGGAATGCTGGTCAACATTTGCCTCACTGTGATGCGGTGTCATCAACGCCATATTGTGAAATGGTGTGAGGAGCACTCCCCTGTTGAGTGCCCACAGATGCATAAATGATTCAAGTGCATCATCCACCGTTGCGGCGGCCTGAGCCCCATTAGTCGGGTGTTCTGCAAACCAATACTCTGCACGACAACCCAGCTGCTGGACAGTCCATGGAAGCGAGTAACGATTGATAACTGATTGCACCGCCTCGCTCCAACGCGTTGCGAGTGGAATCGATATCGCAAAATCCTCTTCTCTCAGCGAATGTTGCAAGGTTGCTTTCATCGCTGCAGCACTTAGCGCACTACCACTCAGGGTTCCACCTATTCCAGAAACGTCAAGGTCATGTCCTTTCATCAGCATCTCAACTCGACTCGCAACATGTTGAGACATGCCATAGGCAGCAACAGGAACTCCTCCACCGATGGTTTTTCCGATCACCAGCATGTCTGGTTCAATCCCCCATAACCGTGAGGCCCCATTTGGTCCAGCGCAGATCGTGTGTGTTTCATCCATAATTAACAGCACGTCATATTGGGTTGTAAGACGGCGCACACCCTCAAGGTATCCAAGGGCGGGAAGAACAATTCCAATATTTGTCAGTGCTGGTTCCATCAGAACGCACGCAACATCACCTATTTTCAAGGCGTCTTCCAACGCACCCAAATCGTTAAACGGAACTGCTCGCGTTGTTATCTCGGGGTTAACTTGAGGACCGATTGCACCAGGTCGGCTCACTGTCTTGTTGTTCTCATCAAGAATCACCAACGTTTCATCAACTGTTCCGTGATAACACCAGTCGTTGACCACAACTTTGCTTCGCCCGGTCAATTGTCTGGCAATACGCAGGCTAAATCGATTCGCATCAGTAGCGCTTAAACAAAACTGCCATTTTGGCAATCCGAACCGACTTGATAGATGATCGGCTACCCACGCGATGTCCTGCGACGGCAACATAGTTGTCAAACCAATACGAGATTGAGAACTAATCGCCGCTGACACTTCCGGGGAAGAATGGCCAATCATTGCCCCCGTATCACCCAAACAAAAATCGACGTAGACATTGCCATCGATGTCAGTAATCGACCCGCCTGCGGCATTGGCCGCCACGATCGGAAATGGACCCGCCCAACGTTTCATCCATGGCATGGGCACCCCCGCAAGGAGGGAACCTGTGCTGTTCTTTGATTGATCTTTGGACTTGGGATGACTCTTTTCAAACAGATTGATTTCTTGGTTCAGCAATTCAGGCAGACGCGGAAACAACATGAATACATTCTTATTGACGACGAGGTGCAAACTGAACTTCTACACTGACTACATGCCTGCACCACAAGTCAATGGCTCGCGCCTCATGGAACGGATCATGGCCTTAGCCGAGATATCTCCTATCCCTGGAGGAGGCAATTGTCGTCTGGCGTTAACTGATGAAGACAAACTCGGCCGTGATCTGGTAGTTACCTGGATGACTGATTTAGGTCTTCATGTCAGCATTGACGCAATCGGAAACATTGTAGGAACGTGGGAGGTTGGCTCAGGTGCTCCTGTAATGACGGGGTCGCATATTGACACGGTGAAAACCGGTGGAAAGTACGACGGGAATTACGGAGTCCTCGCAGGTTTGGAAGTCATCGAAACATGTCAACAATTGGGCATCGCTCCTCAGCGGCCACTTGCAGTCGCAATTTTTACCGACGAAGAAGGTGCGCGTTTTGCTCCGGACATGCTTGGTTCACTGGTGTATGTGGGTGGCATGTCAGTGGAGGAAGCTCTTGACATTCGCGCCATTGATGGCCCGCGATTGGGCGATGAACTCGAGCGAATTGGATACGCCGGCAGTATTCCATGCCCTCAACCATCCCCTCATGCATTCGTCGAATTACATATCGAACAGGGTCCGATACTTGAATCCCGCAATATTCGAATCGGTGCAGTGACCGGCGTTCAGGGAATTTCTTGGACGGAAGTGACCATTATTGGTCAAAGCAACCACGCAGGAACAACGCCTATGAACCTAAGACGCGACCCCGTTGTCGCATGTTCGGAAATTGGAAAGTTTGTCCATGATCTCGCATTGAGATACAGCGGAAATCAAGTTTGCACAGTTGGCAAGATCGACATCCATCCCAACCTTGTCAATGTTGTGCCTTCACAGGTGGTCATGACTTTAGATGTACGCAATACCGACGAAGGCTTGCTGCAACAGGCTGAAGCAGAAATATCTCGCTTCATCGTCCAAATGGCCGAACGGGAAAACTTGGTGATTAATACGAGAACCTTGTCGCGTTTTGAACCTGTTGTTTTTGATACACGCGTTATTGACATCATTGCCAACCATGCATCAAGCCAAGGCAATTCAGTGGATTATCTCCCCTCGGGGGCAGGTCATGACGCACAAATGCTCGCGCGCGTATGCCCCACAGCCATGATCTTTACTCAGAGCCAAAACGGACTCAGCCACAACCCAGCGGAGTACACGTCGCCCGAAGACCTCGAGGCTGGAGCAAACGTATTACTTGCGACCATGCTCACACTGTGCGAAACGTCTTTCGATTAACCATCGACAATTAGGCTGATTGGTATGGCAAGAATCATTACCGTTGCTGCGGCTCAGATGGGTCCGATACAACGGGACCACACGCGAGAATCCTGTGTAGAAAGACTGATAACACTGTTACGCATTGCTCACGACAAGGGCGCTGAACTTGTGGTATTCCCCGAACTTGCTCTCACCACATTTTTCCCTAGGTGGTTTGTCGATGATATTTCGCAAGCACATCACTGGTATGAAACATCGATGCCAAATAAGAACACTCAGCCATTATTCGATGAAGCAAAACGACTCGGAATTGGTTTTTGCCTCGGCTATGCAGAGCTCACCGAAGCTGGCGAACGGTTTAACACACAAATCTTGGTTGATGCGCAAGGCAACACAGTCGCCAAGTATCGCAAGGTGCATATACCAGGGCATGCTGAACACGAACCGGATCGACCATTTCAACATGCCGAGCGTTACTACTTCACTCCAAGCGATGAAGGTTTCGGCGTATGGAAGGCGTTTGGTGGCCGAATTGGAATGATGATCTGCAACGATCGACGCTGGCCCGAGTCGTACCGCGAAATGGGGCTACAGGGTGTCGAGATGATCTTGTGTGGTTACAACACGCCACTTCATTACGTGCCAGATCCATCGCAGGATCCACTCGCGGGGTTCCATAATTCACTCGTCATGCAAAGTGGCGCATATCAGAACGGCACCTTTGTTGTTGGTGTTGCCAAAGGCGGCGTTGAAGAGGGTGTCGACAGCCTCGCTGAGTCAACGATCATTGGTCCATCAGGAGAGATCCTGGCCAAAACCGTCACCTCTGCAGACGAAGTTGTCGTTGCTCGATGCGACCTTGATTGGTGCTACCAATACAAGAACACACTGTTTGACTTCGATCGATATCGCCGACCCGAGGTGTACACGCGAATCACCGCCCAACGTGGCGCCATTATTGCCGACTGATTTTTACATTCTGTAAATCTCAAACCCAATGGGTGTATGGTTTAGAGAGAAACAGGGCATGTGGGGGTTAAACATGAGCGAGGCCACGAAGACACACCAGATCGGGTTTGTTGTCAACGGTGTACCCGTGCGCGTCCGCTCTCACCATCCGCATCTTTTGTCAGCGTTGCGCGACGAACTCAACATCACATCTCCAAAAGATGGGTGCTCGCCGAGCGGACAATGTGGTTGTTGCACTGTACTGGTCAATGGCAAAGCCGTCGTGAGTTGCCAAATAAGTCTTGACAAAGTATCGGGTGGCGAAGTGATCACGCTTGAAGGAGTTGATGAGAACGAGCGCCAGAAATATGCAAATGCTTTTGCAGCTTGTGGCGGTCTGCAATGCGGTTTCTGCATTCCGGGCATCGTTGTTCGGGCAAAAGCCCAAGTTGATAAAAAGGGTGCATCGCTGAAGCGAGAAGATATGGCGCGACACCTTGGCGCACACCTATGTCGCTGCACCGGCTATGTAAAGATTCTCGATGCAATTGAAATGGTCGCAACTGGCCAAGCTCCATACTGCGAACCTGTCGGCGGAGTTGGCTCTCGCAGCGTTAAGTATGAAGCTCAACAACTCGCACTTGGCGATCGAGGTTATGTCGATGACATTCGCATCGATGGCATGCAACACGCCGCATTGCACCTCACCTCGCATGCTCGCGCACGAGTAATTAATATTGATGCCACAGCAGCTCTCGCTCATCCGAATGTAACCGCCGTGCTGACAGCAGCAGATGTTCCAGGTGAGCTCATGGTGGGGATTATTTATAAGGACTGGCCAGTGATGATTCCGG
>LIAZ01000002.1 GCA_001438985.1 Acidimicrobium sp. BACL17 MAG-120823-bin42
ATGGATTGCCTCGTATTGCGAATTGTTGGCATACCCACGCTCGGCATTGACCATGCGCAGGCTGATGAACTTCCAGGACACCTCGTAGTTACGCAATTGCTGAACGTTGGTCACCCAACGCGAAGTAATCCATGCCCACGGGCACACGGGGTCGAAATAAAACTCAAGATCTGCGGACATGTCCGTAGGTTAGTCGCGTGAGCGCACGTTAGTCGCGTGCAAGTTCACGTAATTCGTAGGTTTCGATGAGGTCGCCCTGCTTCAAGTCTTGGAAGTCTGACAAGCTGATACCACATTCAAAACCTTCACGAACTTCGCGAACATCATCTTTGAAGCGACGCAACGATTGAATTGCACCCTTCCAAATAATGGTTCCATCGCGCAAGAAGCGCACCTTTGAACCACGCGTAATCACACCGGTGCGAACCGAACAACCAGCAATCGCGCCAACCTTTGGAGACTTGAACACTTCGCGAACTTCTGCTTCGCCAGTGACCACTTCTTCAAACTCGGGTGCGAGCATGCCCTTCATGGCCTTTTCGATATCTTCGATGAGTTTGTAAATGATTTCGTAGGTGCGGATTTCGACACCTTCGGCTTCAGCCAAATCGCGAACCTTGCGGTCTGGACGGACGTTAAATCCGATCAGGGTTGCATTCGTTGCCGCTGCAAGCGCAATGTCGTTTTCGGTAATTGCACCAACTGCTCGATGCACAAACGCGGCGCGCACTTCATCGCGCTCGAGTTTGCGCAGGCTCTCCGTTACTGCCTCGAGCGAACCATGCACGTCGGCTTTGACAATGACATTGAGCGTTGCTACTTCTCCGGCCTGAATTTGGGTAAAAATGTCTTCCAGTTTCACGCCACGCTGAACACGCGCATCGCCGCGTTGACTGAGCGTGCGATATCGCTGTTCGCGTGATTCGGCAACCGTTCGTGCTGTTTTCTCGTTTGGAGCCGCACGGAATTCATCGCCTGCACCAGGAACTGCACTGAGACCAAGCACCTGCACCGGAGTAGACGGGCCTGCTTCTTTGATCTGCTGTCCCTTGTCGTTAATGAGCGCGCGAACCTTGCCCCACGCGGCACCAGCAACAATTGGATCGCCAACCTTGAGCGTGCCTTTATCGACCAAGACCGTGGCAACAGGACCGCGACCGATGTCGAGTTGTGCTTCGAGCACGATTCCTTTTGCGCGACCTGTTGGGTTTGCAGTGAGCTCGCCCACTTCGGATACAACGCTGAGCTGCTCAAGTAAGTCGTCAACACCAAGTCCGCTCTGAGCGGCCATTTCAACAACGATGGTCTCGCCGCCCCACGCCTCTGGAGTGAGTTCGTTTTCGGCCAACTGGGCCATCACGCGTGGAACGTCTGCGTTGTCTTTGTCGATCTTGTTAATTGCCACCACGATTGGCACTTCTGCTGCCCGTGCGTGACTAATTGCTTCAACTGTTTGTGGCATCACGCCGTCGTCTGCTGCCACCATCAATACAACGATGTCGGTAACTTGCGCACCACGTGCTCGCATCTTGGTGAACGCGGCGTGACCAGGCGTGTCGATAAATGTGATCGACTTGCCATCTTTTTCGACCTGATAGGCACCAATGTGCTGGGTGATTCCACCCGCTTCACCGGAAACAACATTTGCCGAACGAATGCGGTCGAGCAAGGTGGTTTTACCGTGGTCAACGTGGCCCATCACTGTGATGATTGGCGAGCGTGGCTGTTGAAGTTCTGGAGTGTCGTCATCGGAGTCATCAAACAACGCTTGCAATTCCATTTCTTCTTGCTGACCTGGGTCGACAAGAAGTAATTCGGCACCCACTTCAAGTGCAAACAATTCCATTTGCTCATCGGCAAGCGTCATGGTTGCGGTCACCATTTCGCCGTGCTCCATGAGATAGCGAACGACGTCTGCTGATGTGCGATTCAATTTCGGCGCAAACTCTTGTGCCGAGGAACCACGCTCGATGATGATGACGCCCTCAGGTACAGGTGCATTGCTTTGCGAGTACGACGTGGTTGCCTGTGGCAACATTTCATCAAAGTCTTGACGACGACGAGCACGCGACTTCTTTTTCGGTGAACGACGTTGACCGCTACCACGACCTCCAGGACCACCACCGGGACGACCGCCACCAGGACCTCCTGGGCCACCTGGACCGCCACCTGGACGACCAGCACCTGGTCCACCTGGGCGGCCAGGACCACTTGGACGACCAGCACCCGGGCCACCTGGTCCGCGTGTTCCCGGTCCAGAAGGACGCAACGGGCCACCTGTTCCGACAGGACCACGACCTAAAGCACTTGCAGGAATGCGACCCGTACGCGCGCCAGCGCCCGGACCAGCAGGGCGACCAGCACCTGGACCACCTGGACGACCGCCCATCGGTGGGCGACCAGCACCCGGTGCGCCGCCAGGGCGACCAGGAGGTGGTGGAATCGGACGACCGCTACCTGGAGGTGGCGGAATCGGACGACCAGATGGGCCTACTCGAGGAGGCTGCGGAGGGCGTGGTGCTGTTGGTGCAGGTGATGCAGCAGACGGCTCGGTCGGTGTGGCCGACCCAGATTGCACAGGCGTAGGCGCCACAGGTTCGACAGGAGCCGCAGCAGGAGCCGACGCCGGAGCAGGAACAGGAGCAACTTTGCCCACTGGTCGCGCAGAAGTAATTGGCGCTGCACTGGTAACTGGACGAGCAGATGTAATCGGCGCTGCGTGTGATTCGACAACAGCGGTTTGCTCTGCTGCAGGTGCTGTTTCAACAACGGCCTCACTCGCAGCATCAGATTTTTTAGCGGCAGCCTTTTTTGCAGGAGCTTTTTTAGCAACAGCTTTCTTGGCTGCTTTCTTTACAGGTTTTTCTTCGCTTCCATCTTCGGCAACTTTTTTCGGCGCTGCTTTTTTAGCGGCCTTCTTCACTGACTTTGGTTCTTCTGGCTGCACATCACGCTTAAGACCATCGCGCTCTGCACGCGCACGTACACGATCGGCTTGTTGATCAATGATGGTTGATGATTGCGTTTTTACGCCAACACCTAACTTGCCGCACAAATCAAGAGTCTCTTGATTTGTCATGCCGAGCTCTTTAGCGAGCTCATGAACGCGCAGGATCTTTGCCAAGTACTACGCCTCAGTTTCGTTTGTTGAAGTTGAACCCGTGTCAGTTGCCCATTGCTCTTGGCTGACTACTGAGCCGTCTGCCGCGTGCCATTCCATTGCTCCGGTGTCGGGGTTAGTTACCCACTCACCTTCTGCGTAGTCGGCTGCTGGTGTTGCCGCTGCATCTAGTGATGATGGAACATAGGAGCCACCACCTTCTTCTGCTGCTTGCGTTTCGCTTTTCACATCGAGACGAACACCGGTTAGGCGTGCGGCCAAGTTTGCGTTCACACCCATCTTGCCAATTGCAAGTGACAACTGGAAGTCGGGGACAATGACGTCTGCCTGTGTTCCATCTGGGCTGAGGCGAACTTCGGTGACCTTGGCAGGCGACATTGCTTTGGCGATGAAGTCACGAACATCTTCGCTAAACGGAATGATGTCAACTTTTTCGCCGCGCAATTCGGTGACCACCATACGCACGCGACCACCACGAGCACCAACACATGCGCCCACTGGGTCGACGTTGTGATCGTTTGACCACACGGCAATCTTGGTGCGTTGACCCGGTTCGCGCGAGCACGCCTTGATCTCAACAACACCATCGGCAATTTCTGGAACTTCAAGTTCGAACAAGCGCTTGATCAAGCCTGGGTGCGTACGACTGACCACAATTTGCGGGCCCTTTGGCGTCTTGCGAACCTCAACGATGTACGCCTTGAGACGTGCATTTGGTTCGCGCACTTCGCCTTGCACTTGCTCGGCTTGCGGCAACAACGCTTCGACGCGACCAAGATCGAGCAAGGTGTACTTGGTGTCGGTCTTTTGCACGATGCCAGAAACAATGTCGCCTTCGCGGTTTGCGTACTCTTCGAACTTGCGATCACGTTCTACTTCGCGAATGCGTTGGCTCATCACCTGGCGGAATGTTTGTGCAGCAATGCGACCGAGGTCGGCCTTGTTTGGCGTGTCGTCACGCTCGTTGATCCAGTTGCCGTCATCGTCTACGTCGTATGCCGTGAACGTGATGTCCATGTTCTCGGGGTTAATCCCCACGATGACTTCTTCTGCTGAGCCAGGACGCTTTTTGTACGCCGTAGCAAGAGCCTCGACCAATACCTGTAACAGCGAGTCGACGGAGATACCACGATCTCCGGCGAGCATCCGAATTGCTTCTGTCATATCAAGATTGCTCATGATGCATTGCCTCCGTCTTCCTTAGATTTTTTCGAGCCTGGCTTCGGTGCCGGACCCCAATTGAAAACTGTTTTTGCGCGATCAATGTTTGCAAAAGGAATGATCAGTTCTGACATTGCTGTGTCGGCAAGACGCAATGTGATGCTGTCGTCGGTTGCTGAGATGAGATCGCCTTGCACGCGACGCTCGCCATTAATTGGCGCCTCAAGCTTGACAGCAAGTGTTTTACCTATTTCGCGATGGAAGTGACGCGGCTCGCGCAATGTGCGCTCAAGACCTGGACTTGATACTTCAAGTGTGTATCGACCCGGAATTGGATCGCTGTGATCGAACTCGCGCGAGACCAAGCGAGTGATCAATGAAATGTTGTCGAGGCTGACACCTTCGGGGCCGCCAGGCTGGGTATCCACCACCACGCGCAACACACCGCCTGTGTACTCAATGTCGTACAGGTCGAGGCCAAGGTCGGCAACGATGGGGTTGATCAGGGCCGTGACACGATCGATCACAGGGCTCGACTGAGCGCCTCCACGGGTAATCGACATGTTCAACCTCCTCTCCCTACTCTCAAGGGTTTCGCTCCCCCGATTTCCATCAAGGTCGGCAAAACCGCTGCCTAAACCGTCCTGAGAAAAAACAAAAAGCGTGGGTCGAAACCCACGCCTTCCAGTCACTGACTTTCAAAGGACAGCAAAAATTATAGCCCCGTAAACTAAGGTTCGCACGTGGTTCAACGCCTCTCCACCCTGTTCGTACGCACCCTGCGGGACAATCCAGTAGATGCCGAAGTACCGAGCCATCGCCTCCTTGTCCGTGCTGGCTACATTCGCCGAGCCGCCCCTGGTGGGTACACCTGGTTGCCACTTGGCCTCCGCGTATTTCACAATGTGGCTCGCGTTATTCGTGAGGAGATGGATGCCATCGGCGCCCAAGAAGTGAACTTCCCAGCGATGCTGCCGCGCGAACCATACGAGGTGACGGGGCGCTGGACCGACTACGGCGACAACTTGTTTCGACTGCAAGATCGCCGTAAAGCCGACTTTCTACTTGGCCCAACTCATGAAGAGATGTTTACGCTCCTCGTGAAAGATCTGTACTCGAGCTACAAAGACTTGCCCGTGTGGTTGTACCAAATTCAGAACAAGTTTCGTGATGAGGCACGCCCACGCGGAGGCCTGCTTCGTGGTCGCGAATTCTCGATGAAAGATTCGTATTCATTTGATACGGACCAAGAAGGATTGCAGCGCAGTTACGACGCACACCGCAATGCCTACATTCGTATTTTTGAACGCCTTGGTTTGCCGTTTGCCATTGTCTCGGCAATGTCTGGAGCAATGGGTGGTTCTGCATCGGAAGAATTTTTATTTCCGTGCGACATTGGCGAAGACACATTCGTGCAATGCAGTGCATGTGGTTACTCGGCAAACACTGAGGCGGTTCGTGTTGGCGTTGCCGAACCAGTAGATGCTGCATCAACAGCAGCAGCACAAGTTGTTGACACGCCCGATACTCCAACAATTGCGACTTTGGTTGATTTGTTTAACGCTCGAAACGACTTGCAGCGCGCTGATCGCGTGTGGACAGCAGCCGACACATTGAAAAACGTTGTAGTCAATTTGCGTCACCCAGATGGCCGACTCGAGCCACTTGCTATTGGCGTACCCGGAGATCGCGAAGTTGACGTGAAGCGCTTAGAGGCACAGGTATCACCAGCAGAAGTGGAACCGTTTGACGAGACTCACTTTGCGGCAAACACGGCCTTAGCAAAGGGCTACATCGGACCTGGAGTGCTTGGTGTAACCAATGCTTCAGGAATTCGCTTCCTACTCGACCCACGCATTGCCGCTGGCAGCGCATGGATCACGGGTGCCGATACACCTGGCAAGCACGTCATGAATCTTGTCAACGGGCGCGACTTCACTGCTGATGGAACGATCGACGTTGCCGAAATTCGCGACGATGACACGTGTCCAACATGTCGATCGGCGCTCACGATTAAGCGTGGAATTGAAATCGGCCACGTGTTTCAACTGGGTCCAAAATACGCCGAAGCGCTCGGACTCAATGTGCTTGACAAAAACGGCAAACAACAAACGGTAACCATGGGCAGCTACGGCATTGGCGTTTCGCGCGCGGTTGCTGCAATCGCCGAAGCGACGCACGACGAGAGTGGCTTGCGTTGGCCAACGGAAGTGGCACCTTTTGATGCACACATCGTGATCGCAGGCAAAGACGATGCTGCGATTACGGCAGCCGCCGAAAACCTTGCGCTCGAACTAGAGGCTGCAGGTCTTAAGGCGCTCATTGACGATCGCCAAGGAGTATCGCCCGGCGTCAAATTTAAAGATGCAGAATTGATTGGTGTCCCCTACGTTGTTGTCGCCGGTCGCGGAGTCGCAAACGGAGTGCTAGAAGTTCGTGATCGCTTCGCAGGCACTGCACATGAACTTCCCATTGCGCAAGTCGGCCCACATTTGGTCGAACAGGTTCGCGGTAAGTAGTCACGATGCAACTCCTCCGCGGAGTAGTTCAGCATTACGACTGGGGCGATCAGCAAACAATCCCTCAGTTTCTTGGAGTAGAGCCTGACGCGAAACCATGGGCAGAGTTGTGGTTTGGCACACATCGTGGGGGCCCATCACTTGTTAAATCGCCAAGCGGTAATCAACCACTTGCCAACTACGCGGGAGAGTTGTCGTTTCTTGTCAAGATCATTGCGGCGGCAAAGCCCTTGTCGCTACAAACGCATCCCACCGACGAGCAAGCGCAGTCCGGCTATCAGCAAGAAAACGAAATTGGCATCCCACTTGATTCGCCATTGCGCATTTACAAAGATGCTTCTGCCAAACCCGAGTTACTGATTGCGCTAACTCCGTTTGAGGCCATCTGTGGTTTTCGCACCGATCAAGAAAACAGTGAATTGTGCGCACGATTTGGTTGGACCGAACTGGGCAATCATTTAGCCGACGATGGCTTAGCCGAATGTGTGCGTTGGGCGCTGACCACTAGCCCGCACAACTTGCCGCAACACATGCCGGCGTGGGCAGGACGTTTAGCAACGATGTACCCAGGCAACGGTGGAATTCTGGTTGCATTGCTGATGCACCATGTGAAGTTGCAGCCAGGGCAAGCGCTTTACCTCGGTGCTGGAAACGTCCATGCATACTTGGGCGGAACTGGCTTCGAAGTGATGTCGTCATCAGACAATGTGGTTCGTGCAGCGTTCACGCAAAAAAATATCAACATCGATGAGTTCCTCAATGTTGCACACCTAGCCTCAATTACTTCACCGCTCGTCGAAGCGACACAGCTTGGTGATGGCGTCTGGCAATACCCAGTTGGAACTGCTCGTTTTGGCACTCAGCGAATTGACGTATCTGGCTCACACGATGTGCGTGCCACACATGATGCAGAAATTGTGGTGTGCACGGCAGGAAACGCCGGAGCACTTACCGCGGGCCAAGCAGCAGTGTTACGCAACGGTGAAACCGTTTCGCTTTCTGGGAATGCAACCGTGTTCCGCACGTGGGGAACTCGCTAGCAACCCCTATCCCGCGATTGTTTTGCGAATCTCCACGATTTTTTCTTGCGAGTGGTTAGCGTCGTCGCCCTTTTCTTCAAGCAACGCATTGCGATCTTTTGCGGCTTCTCGTTCGGCGATAGTGGTATCGACACGCGCAATCGCTGCCTCTGCGCCATGTTCGTGAATATAGGTTGCCCAATCGACAAGTGCCTCGACCATCTCCGATTCGGGAACTACCGCGACATTGCGTCCTTTCACAAACAGGTGACCTCGCTTATTACCTGCTGCAATACCAAGGTCGGCCTCGCGCGCTTCTCCCGGCCCATTGACCACACAACCCATTACCGCAATCTGTAACGGAATCTTCTTGTCTTCAAACGCACGCATCGCACGGTTGGCAACTTCAATCACATCAATTTCTGCTCGACCACAACTTGGGCATGCAATGAGGTCGACGTTTTTGCGTTCGCGCAATCCCAGCGACTCCAACAACTGGCGTCCTGCGCGTGCCTCTTCAACTGGGTCTGCGGTAAGGCTGTAACGAATGGTGTCGCCAATCCCTTCAAGTAACAGCGTGGAAATTCCTGCAGTTGCTTTGATCAATCCATTTGGCAATGGACCTGCTTCGGTTACCCCAAGGTGTAGTGGATAGTCCGTCACCGCACTCAGCTTGCGATACGCCTCCACCATGAGTGGAACATTCGATGCCTTCACAGAAATTTTGATGAGATCAAAACCGACTTCCTGGAAATATGCGATCTCTTGCAGAGCCGACTCGACCATCGCATCGGCAGTCAGGCCACCGTGCTTTTCGTACAATGCGGGATCAAGCGATCCACCATTGACGCCAATACGAATGGGCACGTTGCGATCCCGTGCTTCCATCGCTACTGCTTTGATGTGTTCGGGCTTGCGAATGTTGCCGGGGTTAAGCCGTAAACCCTGAACTCCGGCCTCGAGTGCAGCGAGCGCCATTTTGTATTGGTGATGAATGTCGGCAACGATCGGAACCGGCGACCGCGGAACAATTTGCGCTAGCCCTTCGGCCGCTTCTGCCTCGTTGCACGTACACCGAACGATGTCGCAACCGGCTGCGGCTAACGCATAAATCTGTTGCAGCGTTCCTTCTACATCAGCAGTCTTCGTAGTCGTCATTGACTGCACACTCACCGGCGCGCCACCACCAATGGCCACTTTGCCAACGTGAATCTGTTGTGTTTGGCGACGTTCGAAACTCATATGTAACAGTGTGCCATCAGCCGAAGGGCTGGGTGATATCTAGGTACAAACCTGCAAAGGTAATCATGATGAGTAACGCCACTACAGCAGTCGCAACCGGCATCATTTTCGAAAAATCAGCCTGATACCGAACTCCCCTACGGCTGCGCAAGCGCTCATACGTTGCAATTGCGGCATGACCGCCATCAAACGGAAGTGTTGGCAGCATGTTAAACACTCCAACAAACACGTTGACGTAGGCAAGCAACATCAACACTCCCTTGAGCCCATCTCGTTCGCCGATTTGTCCGCCAATTTGGCTGGCACCAACCATCGTGCTTGGTCGCGATTCGGGATCTGCAGTTTGCGCGCGAAGGTTGTTAAAGGTATTGACAGGATTGAAAATTTTTGGGATGCCCTGCACTGAGCCAACAATTGCTTCAACGCTGTCGCGCACTGCATACACCACTGCGGCAGGAACCGATTGACGAACATACCCCGCGGAATCAGTAGCAACTCCCAAGTAGCCAATTGACGCGTCGGCCGGGTTGGCGCCAAGGATTGCGGTGATGCTTTGCTGCACACCGTCTCGTTGAATCACCAACGCAAGATCATCACCTGGCTGGTTACTGGTAATTGAATCAACCAAATCTTGACGCACGGCAAGCGGCACTCCATCTGCGCTCAACACCACATCGCCTTCGCGCAACCCTGCGATCGCAGCCGGCGATTGCGCCACCGGAGGAAACACGATCACGACTTCTCCTGTTTCGCCTAATCGCCCGGCCAGTGAATACACGCTCGTGAACAACACCAGCGCGATGACAGCATGCATCAGCGAACCGGCAGTGATCACCAGCAATCGACGTGGATAGGACTTCGAGCGATAGGCCATGTGCTCATCAACGGGTGCACATTCATCCAAATTGTTCATTCCAATGATGCGAACAAATGCACCAAGCGGAATCGCGCGAACTCCATACTCAAGCTCGCCGCGTTTTCTGCTCCATAACCGCGGACCAAACCCCATGTAGAACTGAGTCACCTTCATGCCAGTCTTTTTTGCGGTGACATAGTGGCCAAGCTCGTGCAAAAAGATCGAAATCAATAGTCCAATGACGAAGACAAGGATCCAAGGATTGCTGAATCCAAGCCACACCAAGAGCGCAGCAACCACTATCCCCGATGCGCGGCCATTCTTGGCTTGTTCGCCCTCGGCCTGATCTACCGTGTCGCCACCAGCCGACATCTGCTCGCGAAATCGCTGATACATGTTGCTCACTTTGACAACTCCAGTACTGCAAACTTTCGGGCAAGCGCGTCGGCGTGCAAGATGTCTTCAATAATTGACGGCACGAGTCCATCGTGATGTTGCATGGTCGCATCGATAACCTCTGCGATCCGTGACCAAGTGATACTTCCGTTCAAAAACGCCTCCACGGCAACTTCGTTTGCTGCACTCAACCAGGCAGGTGCAGTTCCACCAACTCGGCCCGCTGCAAATGCAAGATTGAGACAAGAGAAAGTCTGGGTGTCTGGCGCTTCAAAATCAAGTCGTGCAAATGTCTTCCAATCAACCGTGCCAAAGGGCACTGTTGCTCGCTTTGGGAAACTCAGCGCATAGGCAATGGGCAACCTCATATCGGGCATCGACAATTGCGCGATCACTGCACCATCTGTGAACTCAACCATTGAATGCACGACCGACTGTGGGTGCACCACTACCTCAATGCGATCAAACGATGTGCCAAATAACTCGTGCGCTTCAATCACTTCGAGTCCCTTGTTCATCAACGTTGACGAATCAACAGTGATTTTTGGGCCCATCGACCATGTGGGATGTTTGAGCGCCTCTTCAACAGTGACCTGTTGCAATGATTCCTGCGTTCGACCACGAAACGGTCCGCCACTTGCCGTCAGCAACAACTTGTTCACCTCAACGTCTGCACGATCGCTACTGCGTAAACATTGGTGGATGGCACAATGCTCACTGTCAACTGGGATGATGACCGCACCCTTGATCTTGCGCAATGGCTGAACTACTGGTCCTGCAGCAATCAGGCTCTCTTTATTTGCTAGCGCTAACCGCTTGCCAAGTTTGAGTGTCGACATCGTCACCGGCAAACCAGCAAAGCCAACAACACCGTTGACCACTACATCTGCAGACTCAGCCAACGTTGCTTGATCAGCAATGACCTCGACTCCGGGAAGCGCATTGGCTACCTCGCGTCGTGCCGATTCGTCGGCAACGGCAATGACGCTTGGCTTCCATTGCTTGGCTTGTTCGATTACGGCCTCTGCAGAAGAGCCAATGCCAAGACCTACAACCTGAAATTGCTCTTGGCTTTGTTCAATGAATTCGAGAGTTTGTTTGCCGATTGATCCGGTTGAACCAGCAATTGCTACGCGCGTTATGCCCAAGGTGTTGTAACCATACCCAGGTAATACACGGCAGGCAGCACAAACAAAATGCTGTCAAAACGATCAAGTGCTCCGCCATGACCACTCAACACTGTTCCAAAATCTTTGATGTCAAGATTCCGCTTGAACATTGACTCGGTCAAGTCGCCAAGAGGAGCCATCACACTGATGACGAGTGCCAACATGATCCAGGAACCAAATGATGGCCATGTGGTGCTTTGCAAACCAACAAGCACGACCACAACAAATGTGCCAATCGTTCCGCCAATCAGGCCTTCTATTGATTTCTTTGGACTAATCCATTCGCGGAGCGGTTGCCTTCCCACTGCAGTGCCAACGAAATAAGCAGCAATGTCGTTTGCCACCACGCCCGCAACAATAATGAACAACGTATCGGTTCCGCGCTGAGCAAATCCTTCGCCAAGAGTCGACCAACGAAGAATCAAGCCGGCATACGAGCCCATCAACCCAATCCAAATTATTGCAATCATGGTTGCCGCACTGTTAGGCACTGGACCCGAGTCGACGCCATCACTAGCAACAAACACCAGCGATATTCCAACAAAAGCAAACAATAAAACAAGTGGAATTGCAGAGTCGCCCTTCCAGTACGCCACCGCTGGCGCCGCAATGCAACTAACAATTCCGATCACCGAAATTGGCTTGTAGCCCGCTTGGGTGATCTGAGTAAAAAATTCAAATGCTGCAAGGCCGATAACGGCAAGCACAATGACCATCACTGCGGCTGGCCCAACGATCAATGCTCCGATAAACACTGCAAGTAGCAATGCACCTACAGCCGTTGCTGTTGGTAAGTCACGGGCGCCGCTAACGGGTGGTCGTGACATCGAACCAGTTGCACCTGCACGACCTGCAACACGTGGCTGACCAGGACGACTCGCTGGCGAAGTGCGACCCGCACGGGTCACTTGTGTTGGTCGTGTTTGAGCGCCTGACGCATCGCGCAATGGAGCCTGACGACGAGTTTCGCCCGTTGGGTCGGTGCCAATCACGATTCGACCTTCGCGCCGAGGACGCTCGACAGGAGGAGGTGTGGTGGTTTCAAAACGTCGCGGCCCATCACCGGTGAGATCAATAGGAGGCTTGCGTGCTGGAGCCGATGGATCGTTGTATGCAGACCACACATCAGTTTCATCATCATCTTGTTCTGGACGACGGGCCGACTCCGTGTCTTGTTTCATAAATCGTGGAATCTCACCCGTTGCTGGCTCGGTCCAATGTGGAAGTTGCTCGGTCTCATTGCTTCCAAACGAAAGTGCTGGTCCACTGTCGTCGTCGCTGCCAAAGCGGACTACCCCAAACTCGTCACCAAAGTCGATTGTTGGATCGTTGGTGTTGTCACTGCCTCGATTGTCATTACCGCGATTGTCATTAGACACTGCTGATCTCCTTACACTTCGAGAAGTTCTTGTTCCTTACGAGAAAATGCTTTTTCGACTTGCTCAACATGCTCCTGCGTTAACTTGTCGAGTTCTTTTTCGGCGCGCTCCAGCTCATCTTTAGAAATCTCGCCATCTTTTTCGGAGGTCTCCAAAACTTTTCGCGCATCACGACGTACATTGCGCAATGCAATGCGACCGTCTTCCGCCATATTCTTGACAACTTTTACGTATTCCTTGCGACGCTCTTCAGTCAGCATGGGAAACGACAATCGAATCACTACGCCATCGTTGCCTGGGGAGACGCCCAGATCACTCGACTGGATCGCCTTCTCAATCGCCGCAATTGATCCACGGTCATGGGGCTTCACGATCAACATGCGCGCTTCCGGAACCTGGAATGTTGCCAACTGCTGCAATGGAACGGTTGCGCCGTAGTACTCGACAGGGATGCGCTCGACGAGCGACGCATTGGCCCGGCCGGTACGGACACCCAAAAACTGGGCCTGAACATGGTCACATGCCTTTGCCATTTTTTCCATGGCATCCAGCAACGTCTCTTCGATCACTCGACCAGCGTACCTATTTGTTCACCTAGGAGTATGGACTTCACGTTTCCACGCTGCATCAGGTTAAACACCACAATGGGCAGGTTGTTATCGCGACAGAAGGTAATCGCCGTGCTGTCCATCACTTTGAGGCCCTTATTGATCACCTCGAGATAGGAAATGTGCGAATACTTTGTGGCGGTTTTATCAAGTTTTGGATCGGCCGTATACACACCATCCACACCAGAGTGCGTGCCCTTCAAAATCACTTGCGCTGAAATCTCTGCTGCACGCAATGCGGCGGCTGTATCTGTTGTGAAGAAAGGATTACCGGTACCACCGGCCAAGATCACGATGCGACCCTTTTCCATGTGGCGCTCTGCGCGACGACGGATGTACGGTTCGGCAACCTTTGGCATTTCTACTGCCGACATCACGCGTGACTGTTGACCAACACGCTCGAGAGCATCTTGAATCGCGAGTCCATTCATGACCGTTGCCAACATGCCCATGTAGTCGGCCTGCGCTTGATCCATTCCCTGACCGGCACCCTTGAGTCCGCGCCAGAAGTTGCCGCCACCGACGACAACTGCAATGTCAACACCAAGTTCTTGTTTTGTTTCGTACAGTTCGGTCGCAACTTGATGCAATACATCGGTGTCGAGACCGAACCCTGTTTTTTCGGCTAATGCCTCACCTGAGAGCTTAAGAACAATTCGGTTCCATCGAGCTTTTGGGTCAGCAGCCATGTACGAAATCTACAACTATCCGATCTCAACCTGCGAATAACGCACGATTGTTGACTTCCCGATGACCTGAGCGACTGATTGCTTGTCGTCCTTGGCATATGGCTGTTCGAGCAAGGCGATGTCTTTAAAGAACCCTTGCACACGACCATCAACGATCTTGGCAATCGCTGCTTCGGGCTTGCCTTCATTACGCGTCACCGTTTCAAGGGTTGCGCGCTCGGCTGCAATGACATCTGCTGGTACATCATCTTTTTTCAAATATTTCGGACGAGCAAATGCGATGTGGACTGCAATGTCGTGGGCGAGCTCTTGCGAGGCTCCGGCCATTTCAACAATCACACCGTTAACTCCACGACCACCTTGAATGTGTGAGTACATGTCAAGAACATTGCCCGAGGCTGCCTCAAAACGAACAATGTCGCCGAGGTCAATCTTTTCTTTGAGCAAAATCTTGAGGTCTTCAAGCTGCTGATTGCGTTCGTTCACGGCAGCTTCACCTTTGGCAATCACCAAATCGGCCAATGCCTCGGCTTCTGCAATGAACTGATCGCTTCCCGCAACAAAGTCGGTTTCACACTTGAGCTTGACTATTGCTGCAACATTTCCGGTGATCTTGACAGCCACTACGCCCTGTGCGCTTTCGCGATCATCACGCTTTGCACTTGCTGCAAGGCCCTTCTCGCGCAACCACTGCTTTGATGCTTCGATGTCTCCACCGTTTTCTTCAAGCGCTTTTTTGCAGTCCATCATTCCCGCACCAGTGGTGGCGCGCAGCGATGCAACATCTTTTGCTGTAAACGACATGTGGTCAGCCTTCAACTTTGGGTTCTGTGGCCGATGCAACGCGAGCGTCGCGCTCTGCTTGAGCCTCGGCTGCCGACTTACGTGCAGCGTCTTGCTGGGCTTCAAATGCTGCCTGCTCGTCCGCGGTGCGGGCTACTGGTGCCGCTGCAGGTGCAGATGAACGACCCGAAGTCTTCTCAGCGATGAATCGACCTTCGATAACGGCTTCGCAAATCACGCGAGCCATCAACTCGTTTGCACGAATCGCGTCGTCGTTGCCAGGAATTGGGAACGTGATCAAGTCTGGGTTGACGTTGGTGTCAACAACTGCAATAACAGGAAGCCCTAGCTTGTTGGCTTCGGTTACTGCGATGCTTTCCTTCATCGTGTCAATGATGAACACCGCTGTTGGACGACGTGACATGTTACGAATACCCGAAAGGTTCTTTTGCAACTTCTCGAGTTCACGTGAAATGAGCAACGCTTCCTTCTTCGGCATCAGATCGAACTCGCCGGTGTCGCGCATGCGCTCGTAGTCCTGCATTTTTTGTACGCGCTTTGAAATGGTGTCGAAGTTTGTCAACATTCCACCCAACCAACGCTCGTTGATGTATGGCATGCCGCACTTGTCGGCAAAAAACTTAACTGGATCCTGTGCTTGCTTTTTTGTTCCAATAAACAAAATGCTGCCGCCGTTTGCGACCATGTCGCGAACGAACTTGTAAGCCGAATCAACTCGATCGAGTGTCTGCTCGAGATCGATGATGTAAATTCCGTTGCGCTCACCAAAAATGAATCGCTTCATTCGTGGATTCCAACGATGGGTCTGATGACCGAAGTGAACGCCTGCTTCAAGCATTTGGCGCATGCTGACGATTGCCATGACTATCTCCTCTCCTGTGGTTAGGAAACATGTGCCCCGGCGCTTTCGCGACCACAGGGTGGAACACATGTATTGGTTGGTATTGCACCGCGTGTTTACGGCCGCCATGAGTGTATCGGCAGCAATTTGGCTCTGGGCACTAGGGATTGCGACGACTTGCCAACGACACCGCACCCGTTGGGGTCTAGGTACACCCCGTCTTTTCGCACCCCGATATAGAGGTTGCCACTCGACGTACCAATACGAAACCCTGCACCCACTCGATCCCCCGGTCGCACATACGCAGAGCCCAACTTTCCGTGGGTGACCAACACATTGTTTGGGGTGCGCACCACCACATACATCACCCCCGCAACGCGACCAACAAACGTAACTTCGCCCGATTCTGCGGCGACGATGGGAACACCCACCGGAGTTACGTATTCAATTCCTCGATTCCCCGCACACCAGGTACATGCGGGAGGCCGATACGAATCGACCACGACAAAATGTGACGGCAGGAGTAATGCGCATAGCGCGGCAACAATCTCAATCAATGTCGGCTGCACGAAGACGAGAGCGCAGTTGCAATACGGCCTTCGTATGAATCTGCGAAACACGACTCTCTGTCACACCAAGCACTTCACCTATTTCGCCAAGCGTAAGATTTTCTTCGTAATACAACACCAAAACTTTTCGCTCCTTCTCGGGAAGCTTCTTCATTTCTTGCCGCATGATTCGACGAGTCTCATCTGCCTCAACCACGGCATCGGGACTTGTCGAACGGTGCATATCTGAATGTGTGGATGTCGCCGTGTTATCGGCAACCACATGGTCAAGCGGACCAACCGATCCAGCAGCAATGTCTGACAGCCATTTGTGAAATTCGGGTTCTGAAATTTCAAGTTTTGACGCAATCTCATCTTCCGAAGGCGAACGGCCAAGTTCATGCTCGAGCGCAGAGATCGCCTGCTCAATTGAGCGCGATTTAGAACGCACGCTTCGCGGCACCCAGTCGAGTGCACGCAAACTGTCGAGAATGGCGCCGCGAATTCTTGGGATGGCATACGTCTCAAATTTTGCGCCCTGCTGTGGGTCGTAGCGATCAATTGCATTCATCAGGCCAAACACACCCGCCGACACCAAGTCACCCGTGTCGACTCGTTTGGGTAAACCAGCAGCAAGTCGGCCGGCAACGAACTTGATGAGCGATGCGTAGTGCACCACCAGCCACTCGCGCGCTAGCGGATCTTTAATTGAATGCCACTGTTGCCATGCCTCATCAATCGTCAGGCGAACAGGCAGAGCATTCATGCCCTGTAATTATGCCCGCGGATGCGATACCCCGTAGACCGACTTCAACCGTTCTTTGCTGACGTGCGTGTACCGCTGTGTTGTCGCCACATCGCTATGCCCCAGCAACTCTTGCACCGCACGCAGGTCGGCGCCGTTATCGAGCAGATGGGTGGCAAACGTATGGCGTAGGGCGTGCGGGTGCGTTGGTGCCAGTGCTCGCGCATCGATCAATCTGCGCACATCACGCGTGCCAAGTCGCGTGCCTCGACCGTTTACAAACAACGCCACTTCGGCCGGATCCGACACCACCTCTGAGCGCAGCAACGACCAGGCAGTAAGCGCAACAAGACACGGCTCACTCACGGGTACACGTCTTTGTTTGTTGCCTTTGCCCGTGACGATGACGGCAAGTTGTCGAACATTGATGCTGTCAACATCGAGCGACACCAACTCGCTTACGCGCAATCCACTGCCATACAACAATTCGATGATTGCGGTGTCGCGTGCCATCTTCCAGTCGGGGTCACCGCTGTCTTTGGCATGCAGCAGCGCGTCGAGTTGTTCGGCAGTCAACACTTTTGGTAGCCGACCTGTGTCGCTTGGAGTGCGTACTCCCGCGGTGGGATCAACCTCGATCTTGTGGTCGCGAGCAAGCCAGCCAAAATACTTACGCAACGCTGCAACCTTGCGCCCAATGCTGCGCTTAGCAAGTTTCATTGTGGTCAGAAAACCGATGTATTGACGAACGACATCTTTAGTGACAAGTTGCGGCGTCACAATTGACTGCCTACTCACCCACTCTGCAAACAACGAGACATCGCTGACATAGGCAGAAACCGTGTTGGGCGATGCCGACGTAAGCGACAGCGCAAAACCGTCAATCTCCCACGTGGGATTCGATTCCATGAAAACCACCGTACCCCGATTGGCTTTGCACACCGAGCACCTCCCACCATCCACCGTTGTTGACCACCCAACCAAGCGATTCCATTCGGCCAAGTGCAAAGGCCAAATCAAGAACATCACGCCGCGTGCGCAGCACAAGTTGGTCAAGCGTGAGCGCATCGCCGGCCATCGTTGCCGCAAGCGCCGCATCTTGTGCAAGCAACGGTGGGCGCGAATCAAAGATTGGTGGATGCTCGCTTCGCGTATCGAGGCCGAGTGCAACTAACACATCGTCGACACCCACAACTGGTGCACATCCTTGTTGCAACAGCAGGTTTGTTCCAGCAGATGATGTGTTGCGTGGTGATCCAGGAACTGCCATCACGGTGATGTCTCGCTTCTGAGCCTCTTCAACCGTGATCATCGAACCACCCGCGGCGCGTGACTCAACAACAACGAGCACTTCAGACAACGCAGCAAGTATTCGATTACGCATCGGAAACCGATACGCCTCTGGCGCAGTACCTGGCGGCGACTCACTCAATAACAACCCAAACTCGGACACGAAGTTCCATAACTCGAGGTTCTCTTTGGGATACACAACATCGAGCCCTGACGCGACGACGCCGACTGGAATACCAAGTGTTGTGGGTGATGACTTGCGCATATGGGCTACCGAAACACCTTTGTGCGCCCACGCATCAACACCGCGAGCAAGACCAGAGACAATGGCAATTCCGCGTTCGGCAAGATCAAACGACAGATGCGATGCCATGTAACGCCCTGCCGCTGTTGCCGACCGCGTTCCAACAACACCCACGCGGCGCTGCTGTAATGCAGTCATGTCGCCACGCCAGAACAACACGGGGCTGCGTGAAGGATCGCTGAGCAACATAGTTGGATAATCGCGAGCGCCAACATAGGTGACATTCATTGCAGTTAGTTCAAGGCGATCGGCCATTCGCTCACACTCCTGCAACGTTGGTGGGTGTTCGATGTGATGACTGGCGATCTGTGAAGGAGTGAAGCGGTCAAGCATGTGCGACAACGCTCGACTCTTCACCGATGCTTTTGTTGCCAATACGGCTGCGATGACGCATTCGTCATCAATGCTTGTCGGTTTGTTCATTGTGCTACTCGATCACCAGAAAACTGCGGTTGCACACCAACCCGCAAAGCAAGTGCTACGGCAACGTGTTTTTCTTCTACATGTTCCTGCTCGGAGTGCAAGTCTGCAATGGTGCGAGCAACACGGCGAACACGGTGATAGCCACGCCCCGACAATCTCCCCCGCTCTAAGTGATTGCGCAGAAGTTTTGCTGCGCCTTCGGTGAGCGGTGCATGCACATCGAGCATGTCGGCAGGAAGCGCAGAGTTGAGACACCCACCGCGTTGCAACGCGTATTGGCGAGCACGCATCACACGAGCGGCGATCTGCTGACTTGACTCAGATGGTTGGGCGGCAAGTAGTTCGTCGACATGCGGGCGGGTCACCGCTACCCGCAAATCAAATCGATCGAGCAGTGGGCCAGAAAAACGTCGCAGATACTTTTGCTTTGCCCGATCGTCGCACACACATATTCCCGGCGCACCTTCCCCACATGGGCACGGATTCGTTGCAGCAATCAGCAAGAACTTTGCCGGTAATGACACCGACGAACGTGCCCGTGCGATTCGCACCACTCCTTCTTCTAGCGGTTGACGAAGTGCATCGAGCACACTCGGCGCAAACTCACCAAGTTCGTCTAAAAACAACACACCATTTGTTGCCAACGAAATTTCGCCTGGGCGAAGGGCCGATGTGCCACCGCCAACCATTGCCACAAGCGACGTTGAATGATGCGGCGCTCGAAACGGCGGCCGACTGACCAAACCACTCTGCGGCAGAGCAATATGAGCTGCCGAATGAACGATGGTCGATGTCACTGCATCGGTGTCAGAAAGATCGGGAAGGATGCCCGCCAATCGCTGGGCAAGCATTGATTTACCTGCCCCGGGTGGACCAACAAGCAACAAGTGATGAGCGCCAGCGGCAGCAATCTCGCACGCATGTCGTGCGGCGCTTTGCCCTCGCACATCTGCCATGTCGGATTGTTCGTATTCTTCGCGAATACTCGTCAACGGCTCGGGTTGATACCACTGCTGCTCGCCACGCAAACATTGCACTAATTCAGACAACGAAGCCACACCACGCACTGTGTGCTGCGATACAACGCGAGCCTCGCGTAACACCGCCTTTGGGACAACCACGATGCGATCATCAATCGCCGCTACAAGTGGAACAACACCAGCAACTCCGCGAAGTGATCCGTCAAGCCCCAACTCACCAATAAATGCATACGGTGCTACCGCTTCGGCTGTGAGCATTTCTTGCACAACCAACAAACCAATAGCGATTGCGACATCAAGACCCGCCCCACCTTTGCGTTCATTTGCGCCGTTAGCAAGGTTTACAGTGATGCGCCGATTGGGCCAAGGCAAATCACATGACAACAGCGCCGCTCTCACTCGATCGCGCGACTCGCGGCACGATTCGTCGGGTTGGCCCACGATGGTAAAGCCAGGTAGCCCCATGCCTAAATGAATTTCAATTTCTACCGGAGCGCCTTGCACCCCTAATAACGTTGCCGAACGCAAAGATACAAATGCCATGCGCCGATGTGTGCAAAAACATGTCGACAGCGGAAGCGTGAGCGTCCACTATCGACGCAATGATTGCTGTGAGAATAGGAGCGTGCGGCGCCTACTACCACTCTGTCTTGCAGCGTTATTTGGAGTTACTGCGTGCTCTGAAATCCCGCGCACGGCAACCAACTTCTGCCGTCAGTTAGAAAAAGAAATGCCAGCGATTGCCAGCGCTCCTGCCACAGAAGAAGAAGTCAACATGGCCGTGGAACGATTCAAACGGCTTGCTCGAGTTGCACCGCTAGAGATTGAAGAGCACTGGAATGCGCTGACTGCGTTGATGGTTGAGACATCCAAAGTTGATGCCGACAATCAAGAGAGTGTGCAGCGAGTTGTTGATCTGGCATACGCCACAGAGGCAAGTGCTACTGCGTCGTCAGAGTGGGTTGTCGCAACGTGCGGCGTTGATATCTCGCAAGGCATGCAAGTAACGCCCTAAACAACAATGTGTTAGCGAATTTCTCCGCGCTTCACGATCACTTTGTCGACGAGGCCATATTCTTTTGCTTGATCTGGAATGAACCAGCGATCGCGCTCGGAGTCTTGCTGAATTTGCTCAATCTTTTGACCTGAGTGAAACGCGATCAATTCGGCCATGCGCTTCTTGGTGTACTGCAACTGCTCGGCCTGAATTGCAATGTCTGATGCCTGACCGCGCAGACCTGCCAGTGGTTGGTGCATCATGATGCGCGCATTTGGCAGGGTGTAACGCTTGCCAGCAGTACCCGCAGTGAGCAAGAACTGGCCCATTGAAGCCGCCAAACCCAAACATACCGTTGCTACATCGCAACTGATGAACTGCATGGTGTCGTAAATAGCCATACCTGCAGTGACAGACCCGCCTGGGCTGTTGATGTACAACCACACATCAGCCTTTGGATCTTCGCCCTCAAGAAACAACAACTGCGCACAAATCTGGTTGGCAACATCATCGTTGACATCGCTGCCAAGCATGATGACTCGACTCTTCAACAGACGCAAGAAAATGTTGCTTTGCGAATCTGGCCCACCGTCTAGTGCAAATGGTGCCGATGGAATGTGCAGTGGGCTGTTACTCATGGCGATCAGACTACTACCCCACTAATGCATAGATGGGAGTGGCATGAAGTGACGCCGAACACCACTAAAGACGACTACCACTCGTTCGTCATCTGCAATGTCACCGCGCATTGCAAGTAATCCTGCGAGTCCAGCGGTTCCCGTAGGGCTGACATTGATACTCGTGACCTTGTGCGCCAGCGAGTACGCATCAACGACATGCTGCTCGGAAACGACGATGGGTGAACCGCCGCTATCGGCCATCTGGTTACACACACCAATCCAGTCGTAGGTCTCGTCATCAAGAATGCCATCGGCAAGCGATGGCTTCACCGACTCCCAAGGCCACATGCAATCCGACCATCGAGCGCCAGCATTCTTTGCGCCACCAGAATCAAGTGCGTGATTCCATGCTCGAGCCAGCGGTGCACACTGCTCGGTCTGCACTGCATGAAGCTTTGGCCGCAGCCCTCCTGCAAATAATCCAGCACTGCCACATGTGGCAAACGCGCCCCCACCAACCTGCATAAACACACGATCCAATGGCGGACCACTGAGTCGTTCCATACTGTCGGCCATCTCCCAGCCGATCGTGCGTCCACCATCGAGACACCATGCGTTTTCCGTTCCTTGCACACCAAACGGAATTGCACCATGTGCAACTGCTTCGCGAAATCGATGCACGCACGGATCGCCCGGCGGATCATCAGGCAAACGCGGACAACGTTCGATGAGCGCATCTACTGTTTCGAGCAAGTCGGTCAACTCTGCTGCCGCGTTCTCGGGGACAAACACGCGAATTGGCCAGTTAACGGCTTTGGCCAATGTTGATGCCGCAAAGGCTGCGTTGCCACACGATGCAATTGCAAGCGGCGGTCGCGTCTCTGTCGACGACCACGTTGCTACACCTGTGCGTTCGGTGGCAAGCAAGTGCAATAGCTCGGTGAAGAGGTGTCGCGACTTATGCGAACCTGCGACACCATTGGTTTCATCCTTCACCCACACGCCACCGCTCGCGCCGAACCCAAGTGCATCGGAAAGTAAATCATGGCGCGCAAATGGCGTGAACTGAAAACCTGTGCCTGCAACTATTTCTACACGCTGATCGGTTTCACGAATCAATGCGACCCGCTCATCATCTGACATGCCAAGCTCGGCGGCAAAAGCATCCCACGCTAAGTATTTGCGAAATGCAACATACGGATTGACGTCTCCTGTGCTTCGCAATGGTGCAATTGGTTGTTCCAGATGCAACACATGGTGAGTGTCGTCGTCGGTTGCATGCGGGCACCGCCACGCCAACGACGTGCTGATCGGCACTCGCGCACCACATACGGCGCACTTCCACCCAACCTGTGGTGTGGCAAGTGCAGTCATGAACAATTACTTCGTTGCTGCTACTCGCGCGTTGAATTCGGCAATCAGCGCGTCCCACGTTGGAACATGGCTGCGCAAGTTCTGCCAGAATGACTGCGAACGGCGCGCTTCAAACACGGAAAGCGGTGTCCCCTGCTGTTCCACCCAGGTGTAATAGCCAAGGTTAAAAATACGATTGCGATCGCGTTCCGTGCAATCGATCATCGAGTCGGTCTGCACGGTTGCCAAGTGTTCAGCAAACACTTCTGCAGCATCAACCTGAGTGAAATCATCATTGAAGCGCTTCTTCAAGGTTTTCACTCGCTCGCTTGGGTACAAATCTGCACCGTCAGTAGCAATCGTGATCAGCACATCGTCGGCACCAAGGCCAAGCAACTTCGCAGTTTTAATAGCAGCAATGGTGTTACAAATAGCCGAAAATCCGAAGTGCGGCAGAGTGTCGACTATTTCTTGTGGGATGTGCTTGCGTTGCACCAGGTAATCACGACCAGCAGGGGTATTGAACAACACGTCGAGTTCGTCAGTCACACGGTCGGACACCGCTGCAATGACGTCGGTGTTCATCACATTATGGATGAGTGGTATGTGCTTGTCACCAATGCCTTGAATGTTGTGCTCGCCGAAACCGTTTTCAAGCATCGTTGGGCACTCCAGTGCTTCAACAGCCACGATCTTCGTTCCGTACTTGTCTTTCAAGTGGTCGCCAGCACCAATCGTTCCTGCAGAACCCGTGGCACTGGTAAATGCGGCAAGACGAAGGTTTGGACGGTTCAGGTTTTTGGCTACGTATTCATACACCGTTGACAACGCTCTGCCGGTCACTTCGTAGTGTCCGAGATAGTTTCCAAACTCACAGAATTGATTGAAGATGAAGTTCTTCGGATCTTTCTGCATTTCATTGCACGCATCGTAAATTTCTTTTACGTTGCTTTCGGTGCCAGGTGTGCGAATGATGTCGCTCGGGTCACTTGTCCAACGATCAAGCCAATCGAAACGCTCTTGCGACATACCAGCAGGCAGCACTGCTACTCCGCGTGCGCCCATGATCTTGCTGATTGCCACACCGCCACGCGCATAGTTGCCCGTCGATGGCCACACAGCGCGTTGCGTTGTTGGATTGAATTGCCCAGTGATGACTCGCGGCGCCAAACATGAATACGCAGCCAGCACTTTGTGTGCAGTGATCATCGGGAAGCGATCGCCGAACATCACCACAATCGGGCTATCAACACCTGTCAGCGATTTTGGCAACACGACATGGTCGGGGACACTCACGCGATTTCCAGCCATGTCGTTAAACCAATGCACGCGAAATAAGTTGCGCGAGTCGGGAGAGTTTTTGTCTACACCTGATGCAATGTCGGTGGGAATCAACGAAGGATTTGCGAGTTGCGCAAATGTGGGCAACACCACATTGTTTGCGGCACATTTACGAATGCTTTCGGCGAGCGCCCCTTCGTCAACCACGGTGTCGGCGAGGCCAAGCTGGCTCGCAAGGGCGTGGGAATCTTCTGCGGCGGTCATTGTTGAGGTCACGCTTTACATTCTGTCAAGAAACCACGAGATGCCACTACCCTGATCACAGTTCGCCGACGTAGCCCAATGGCAGAGGCACAGCACTTAGGATGCTGTCAGTGAGAGTTCGAGTCTCTCCGTCGGCACTGTGAGTTCTCAGCCTTCGCACATCGCCCAGCTTCAGACCCCGGCGCTCATCATTGATGGCGAAATTGCCACGCAAAACATCGCAACAATGGCTGCTGAATTACCCGGCAGTCGCCTGCGACCGCACATGAAGGCAACGAAATGCACATCATTAGCCAAATTGCACGTGCTTGCAGGCCATCACACATTTACCTGCGCTACCCCACAAGAAGTAGTCGGCATGGCTCGCGCTGGGTTTGGAACCGACTTGCTGCTTGCCAACGAAACCGTTGACGACCTTCGCCTTGCAGCGATGGCCGCAGAACAAGATCAGGCCATGATCACCGTTGCGATTGATTCGGATGCAACCTTGCACGCAGCACACCGCGCAGGAATCAAAAACGTGATGATTGATGTCAACATTGGACTACCCCGATGTGGAGTTGCCCCAGAACACGCAGGAAGACTTGCCGACTCTGCTCGTAGCGCAGGATTACACGTGCGTGGCGTGATGGGATACGAAGGGCACCTCATGATGGTGACAACCCACAGTGAGAAATTAGAAAAAGTAGAAGCATGCATGGCACTTTTGCGTAATGCAGCCAACGATGTTGGTGGCGACATCATTTCTGCGGGCGGAACAGGCACCTACAACATGCACGCCAACACCGGTGTTACCGAAGTACAAGCAGGCTCGTATTCGCTGATGGACACGCAGTACGCACAACTCGGTTTGCCGTTTGCACAAGCAGCATTTGTTGTCGGAACCGTTATCTCTTCTTCGGCCAAGTGGGCAGTGATCGATGTCGGTTTGAAATCACTTGGTATGGACCATGGCAATCCTTCAATCGATGGGCACCGAGTGTGGTTCTGTTCGGATGAACACACCACGTTTTCACCCAACGATGGAACTCCACCGCCCGTGGGCACACGCATTCGCGTTACACCTGCACATATCGACCCCACAGTTGCTCAACACGATGCAGCATGGGTCGTAAACGGTGACGACATTGTCGACCGTTGGGCAATCGACTTACGCGGTTGGTGATTCGTTTCTCATTAATTCATCGAGTTTTTTTGCTAGTGCTCGAAAAGCCTTACCTCTGTGTGACAGCACATGTTTTTCCTCGATTGACATCTGCGCAAATGTTCGACCATCGCCATCACGGGGAATGAACAATGGGTCGTATCCGAACCCGCGCTCACCCATTTCGATTTCAGCAAGCGAACCTTCACATACACCTTCGGCAATAATTTCTCGCCCGTCGGGAAATCGCAATAATGCAACTGTTCTAAATCTGCAAGATCGTGTTTTGCCTGCAAGTTCGCGCAACATCTTCGAACGATTGTCGGCATCGGTCGCTTGTCCACCAGCAAAACGCGCGGTGCGCACTCCAGGCGCGCCGTTCAACGCGTCCACTTCTAACCCAGTGTCATCAGCCAATGCAGGCAAACCAGTAGCCGTACACACTGCAACTGCCTTCAGTCGCGCATTGCCAACAAGTGTGTCGGCATCTTCAACAACGTCTGCAAGTGCTGCGGGTCGTGGCTGCAAGTCGACGACTCCGCCCATCAAATCAAACATCTCGGCAACCTTGTGCGGGTTGGCCGAAGCGCACACAGCGCGCAACACAACTACCTGCCGAGTTGCCGAGGCGTTGGTGGCGTGGCGATGATCTCGCGCTGTTTTGCAAAAATTTGCTCGAGCCCACCTGCGGCAAGTCCAAGCAAAGAATCCAATTCACTACGCGAAAATGCCTTGCCTTCTGCGGTGCCTTGCACTTCAACAAATGTTGACTCGCCACCATTCATTGGTTGCAGCATCACCACATTCATATCGACTTCGGCTTTTGAGTCTTCTTCGTATGGGAGATCAATCACTGGGTTGCCATTGTGGATACCCACACTGATTGCTGCACACATCGAATGCAACGGGTTGGTCGTCAGCCCACCGTTTTGCTGAATGCGTGTGATTGCGTCGTGCAACGCAACGAAGGCTCCGCAAATACTTGCCGTACGCGTGCCGCCATCTGCTTGCAGAACATCGCAGTCAATCAAAATCTGGCGCTCGCCAAGTTGCTTCATATCAATTGAGGATCGCAACGCGCGACCGATCAATCGCTGAATTTCTACCGTTCGTCCTGTTTGCTTTCCCTTCGCAGCTTCACGACCTACTCGCTCTGGCGACGAACCGGGAAGCATTGAATACTCTGCAGTAACCCAACCCTTGCCACTTCCTTTCATCCAGCGTGGTACATCTTCATCAAGCGAAGCAGTGCACAGCACTCGTGTCTTGCCAAATGACACAAGAATTGAGCCCGCCGACATTTCTGTGAAATCTCGCTGAAAAGTAATTGGTCGCAGCTCGTTGTGCTGTCTTCCATCAAAACGTGTCATAAATATGTCTCCCTATTGTTACGAATGTGAATTAATTGACCACTGCTCGGCATGATCGAGTTCGGGACCAAGCAGTCTGCGACCCAGTTGCGCAAACCACGCAATATCGCCAGACGATAAAAAGCGATGCGAGCCAACTCCACTTGTTGCTGCCATGCCAGATTCGATTAATGCATCACGCACCGCAAAGGCTGTTTCGTCGCCACTGCTCACAAGCACAACCTTTGACCCCATTACCTCGCCAATCACCCGCGACAAGTAGGGGTAATGCGTGCACCCAAGCAACAACGCATCAACACCGGCATCGCGGACGGGCGCCAACAAACGTTCGGCAAGCACTGTCACTTCGTCCCCTGATGTTTGATCGCGCTCCACAAATTCAACAAACCCTGGACATGCAGCAGAAGTTAATGTGACATCGGCATGAGTGTTATTGATCGCCCGCACATACGCGCCTGAAGAAATCGTTCCCACCGTGCCAATGACACCAACTTTTCTGTTGCGCGTTGCGCGCACCAATGCACGCGCGCCAGGCTCGACCACTCCAAGCACCGGCACTGGCAATTCTTTTGACAATTCATGCAATGCAACTGATGCGGCGGTGTTGCATGCAATGACAACGAGCTTTGCGTTGAAATCACGCACCAGGCTCCATGCCAATTCGCGGGCGTACTCGCGCACATCCTCGGCTGGCTTATTGCCATACGGGTATCGCCCGGTGTCGCCGATATAGACAACGTCTTCAGCAGGCAACAGATCAATCACTGCTCGGGCAACCGTGAGACCACCAAACCCAGAATCGAACATGCCGATCGGGCCAACTGCGCTACTCGGCTTGTTTGGCATCGGCTTCCACAATACGCCAGCGCAATAGTCTGCATTGGTGCTTCTTGCCACCGTGCTTGCATTAACCGCCGCAATTCTGCACGCATCGTGGAATCTGCTCGTCAAACAAAGCACCGACCGTCGCCTTGCGCTGTGGGGTCAATTTACGATTGGCGGAGCAATCAGTGCAGTGGTGCTTGCTATCTGGTCTCTCTCAGCATCTCCACCCGATGTTGCATGGGGCTGGGCAATCGTGAGTGGCGCAACCCATGTTCCATACCTGTTGTTGTTGTCGCGCGCTTATGACCGTGGTGACTTCTCGATGTCGTATCCCATCGTTCGCGGTGCTGGTGCATTGGCGGGCGCTGCCGGAGGCGTGTTGTTCTTGAACGACTCGCTATCGGCCATTTCAACAATTGGGATCGTGCTTACTGTTGTCGGACTTTTTATCTTGGCAAAAAGTGGGGCGCCAAGTGTTGTCGGTGCTGCACTTGCAGTTGCATCAACCATTGCCCTGTATTCGGTAATTGACGGACACGGAGCACGGCAATCGCAACCTATTGCTTATGCTCTGACACTCAATATTGCGGCGGCAACTTTTGTATCGATCTATATTTTTGCGCGCAGTCGAAACCAGATGCTGCCAACCATTCGCGCACATTGGAAAGTGATGAGCGTTGCTGGAATATTTTCCACAGTTGCATACACACTTGTCATCATCGCTTATCGCCACGCTCCTGTTGGATACGTCGCTTCGTTGCGCGAATCGAGCGTAGTGATAGCCGCATTTGCAGGTTGGAAAATGCTCGATGAAGGCGACCATAAAAGACGCATCACATCTGCGGCAATCGTGCTTGCGGGCCTCGTCGTGTTAGTGATTGGCAGTTAGCGCGAAATTAGAAATAGATAATTTTTTCGGCTGCTGCTTCGGCCGCATCGAGATCATCGGTATACGCACCGGTGGAGAGGTACTTCCAACCGCCGTCGCACACAATGAACGCAATCGTTCCTTCGTCAATTTCACCCGCCACCTTCAGCGCTCCTGCAAGCGAAGCACCCGAAGAAATACCAGCAAAAATTCCGCATTCACGAACAAGACGACGCGTCATTTCCAAACTTTCGCGCGGGCGAACCACACGTTTACGATCGAGTAAATCAATGCCATGCCAGTTTTCGAAAATTGGTGGGATGTAGCCCTCGTCTAAGTTGCGCAAACCCTCAACGCGCTCGCCGAGCGGTGGTTCGACCGCCACAATTTTTACTGCTGAGTTTTGCTCTTTGAGA
>LIAZ01000003.1 GCA_001438985.1 Acidimicrobium sp. BACL17 MAG-120823-bin42
GTTGCTTGAGGCCGCCAGATAGTTGGGAAGGACGAGCGCTATGCAGCGATGCTTCAACGCGCATACCCGACAACAACTCGTGCGCGCGGTCATCTGATTCGTTGCTGTTAAACCCACGCAGTTTTTGTACAGCACGTGACACGATGCGCGTAACACTGTGTCGGCGGTTGAGTGCTTGATCGGGGTTCTGAAACACAATCTGCATCGCGCCAACGTCGGCGACGTCACGCTTGCTGAGCGTTGCGGCAAGAGTCTTACCGTCTAACACCACCTTGCTTCCGCTGTCGGAACCCGTGAGGCCAAGAATCAATTTGGCGATGGTGGTTTTCCCTGCGCCCGATTCACCAACAAGGCCAAGTGTTTCGCCAACACCAACTGACAGCGAAACATCATTGACGACGCGCACGGTGCGGCCCTCTTGTGTAAAGGCTTTTGACAGGTGATCAATGTCGAGCAGGCGCGTGCCCGTTGTGGGGCGATTTGCAGGAGCCGACACGCTTACCTGAACCGCATCGATAGCCCGCGGCATCGACTGCGCCTTGTCGTGATGGATGCAGCGCGCCATGTGTTGTGGCCCAACTTGCACCGCTTCTGGCATGGTCGTGTGGCAGCGGTCTTCGACGAGTGCACAACGATCGACAAACACACAACCATCAAATTTTGCGCCAAGTGCTGGAGGTGTTCCAAGGATGGTGTCAAGACGGTCGGTGTTTTTGTGCAAACCACCTCGTGGAATGCAACGCAACAGACCAACGGTGTAGGGGTGGCTTGGATTGTTGAAGATTTCTTCTGTTGTGCCTTGCTCCACAAGCGAGCCCGCGTACAGCACTCCAACGCGGTCACACATATGGCGAATTACGCCAAGGTTGTGCGAAATGAACAGCACCGCGGTGCCGGTTTCGCGACGGAGATCGCGAACCAAATCGAGCACTTCGGCTTCTACTGTTGCGTCAAGACCGGTTGTTGGTTCGTCCATCACTAACAGGCGAGGGTTGGTTGCGAGCGCCATAGCAATGACAACGCGCTGGGCCATGCCGCCAGAAAGTTGGTGCGGATAACGTCGCATCACGCTGTCGACATCGGCGATCTGCACGCGAGTAAGCGCTTCGGCTGCGTGCTTCATGGCATCAGACTCTGATTTGCCAAGTAACTCGAATACCTCGGCAACCTGGTTGCCGATACGCACGGTTGGGTTCAGCGCGGCAATTGGGTTTTGGTACACCATCGAAATTGCAGATTTGCGCAAGTTGCTTACTGCATCTGCCGACATGGCGGTCATGTCGTTGCCTTCAAACAGAATTTGTCCGCCAGAGATTTTGCCGTTGCGTGGCAGGTATCTCATGGCCGCAAATGCTGCGGTCGACTTGCCGCAACCCGACTCACCTACAAGGCCATATGCCTCACCTGGAGCAATTGAAAATGAGACGCCACGAAGTACATCTTTTTCGATACCGCGCACGGTGTATTGCACCTGCAGGTTGCGCAACTCGAGGGATGGGGTAGTGCTCATACTTCAAATACCTCAAGTAAGCCATCCGAAATCAAGTTCACGCTCACCGCAAGCGATGCAATAGCAGCAGCAGGGAAAAGGGTTGGCCACCAAATATTGCTGAAGATGTAGGCCCAGTTCTCCGAAATTTGTGATCCCCAGTTAGGCGATCCTGCTTCTACGCCTGCACCAAGAAATGACAACGTTGCAATGGCAAAAATGGCGTAACCAAGGCGCACGGTGAATTCGACGATGATCGGGGGCAACACGTTGGGAAGAATTTCTTTGAACAAGATGTGTGGAGTGCGTTCGGCACGTAAACGCGCAGCGGCAACGTATTCGAGTTCGGCTTCACTAAGTACTGCAGCACGAACAGTGCGAGCAATGTTTGGCGCAAATACAAAACCAATGACGCCTACGGTGATGCTGCTTGACTGACCATCAAGTGCTGCAATTGCGAGTAGAGCAACGATGAGCACTGGAATTGCCGAGATGGCTTCTAGGATTCGCATCAAAATAATGTCAAACCAACCCTTGAAATAGCCAGCTGCCAAGCCGAGTGTTCCACCAACAATTGTTCCCAGCGCAGTCGCGGTAAACGACATCCACACGATCAATTGGGTGCCGGCGAGCACTCGTGAATACACATCTTGACCAAGCTTGTTCGTGCCAAACCAATACGTGCCGGATGGCTTCTTTGATACAGCCATAAAGTCCATTGCGTCGTAGGGATGCGGGGCAATTATGCTGCCAAAAACGGCAATCAACAGCCAAAAGCCAAGAATGAATGCACCAACAAGAAATGCCTTGTTGCGGCGAAGCAACTTCAAACGTTCTGCACGGATCGTCTTGCGTTCTGCATTCGATTTTGTTCTTGCTGCCGATGTTGACGCGTTCATTCGGTAATCCTGCTTCGAATTCGGGGATTAAGCACTGCAAACAAAATGTCTGCGGCAAGTTGGAACAGCACGATAACGAGGCTGGTCAGCATTACGCCACTTTGCAACACCGCGTAGTCGCGTCCACCGACTGCATCGCGCAGGATGGTTCCAAAACCTGGGTAGTTGAATACGATTTCAACCGTAACGAGACCACCGACAAGGTACGGCACTTGCGAAGCAATGACGGCGATCGATGGCAGTAAAGCATTTCGAAGCACATGAGTGACTACTGCCCGACGCCTGCTGAGTCCTTTGAGCACCGCCGTACGCATGTAGTCGGATTCGAGAGCTTCAATCACGCTTGCACGAGTGATACGCGCAATGTATCCAAAAAGAACGAGTAGCAATGCAGTTGACGGAAGTATGAGGTGTTCGATCTGGGCGAAAAATGTCGGATCGCCGCGTGTCGGGAAGGCGGTGACTGGCAGTACTCCAAGGATGACACCGAAGACCAAGATCAGTGTGACAGCCCACACGAATTCGGGAATCACTGCTGCAGAGAGTCCGCCAACGGTGAGAATGCGATCGACAAGTTTGCCTCGGTACATCGCTGCAACGATTCCACCAGCGATGCTGAGTGGAACGATGATGAGAAATGACATCAATGCCAAGCGCGATGAGTAGCCAATTGCTGGCAAGAGCAACTCGGATGCTGGTTTGTTGAAGGCCATACTCGTTCCGAGGTCGCCAGTGAGCAAGTCACCGAGCCAACTGTAGAACTGGGTAAACAATGGTTCGTCGAGGCCGAACTTGGTATTGAACTTGACGAGGTCTTCTTCAGTTGCACTTCTGCCCAAGTATCGGCGCGCGACGTTGCCCGGCAAGATGCGTGTGAGGAAGAAAACAATCGTTGCGACAATAAACATTGTCACGACCGACAGCCCCAAGCGGTTGAGTATGTACTTCTTCATGCGAGTACGAAATCATATCCATAGGTCTGCGCATGTGACTAATTTCCTGATCACCAGGTTGATCAATCTGCATACGCAAAAAGACCCGATCCGCATATGCGAACCGGGTCTTTTTGTAACTACTTTGTTACGCCCCTACTAGGGGGATGTACTAAGCGTTTCTGGCGTTACGTGCGTCAATCTGACCCATCGAATTTATCACGACACCCTCGAGGCCCTTGCGGCCAGCGGTGATTAGGTTGTTGGTGTAGGCCAAGATGTAAGGAGTTCGGTCAAGAGAAATCTCTTGAATCTTCTTACTTGCTGCCTGCTGAATTTCGAATGAAGTTCCCGCGATGTACTCGTCAATCGCTGCGTCAAGTTCATCATCCCAAAGTTGAGCTGCTGACCAGTCTGCTGTTGAACGCCATTCGCGCATGAGGTATTGGTCTGGAACACCACGACCTGCCCAGTCCACGATGCCAAGGTTCGAAGCCAACCACGAGTTGTTGTCGTATTCGAATACTTTGCCCTTCTCGGATGGGTATGGGTCGTAGGTGTAGTACACCGAACCGCCGCCGTCTGAACCGTCGATGACCAATTCAACATTGATGCCGATTTCAGCAAATGAAGTCTTGATGAACTCGGCGTAGTTATTGATGTCGTCGCGAGCCCATGTGGACAACTGAACGTCGAATCCGTTTGGAACTCCGGCTTCTGCCATGAGTGCCTTTGCAGCTTCGATGTCCTTGGTTCGCTGTGGAACGCTGGTGTCTACAGTTGGGTAAGGATCCATCACGCTGTCGTTACCAACAACGCCACCGATGCCTGCAAGCACACCCGCTACATAGCCTTCGCGGTCGAGTGTCAAGGCTGCTGCCTGACGAATGCGCTTATCCATGAACGGACCGAAGTTGCAACGCATGTGTACGTGTGCGAGTCCAGCGCCAGCCTTTACGGTGCCGATGGTGAACTTGTCTGGGTCAAGTGCCAATGCATCTGTTGCAGCAATTGCTGCAGCTAAGTCAATTTCACCAGTGTTCAACTGTGGCAACGCGGTTGCGAGCGAAACGAACTGTACGAGTTCGAGGCGTTCAAACTCTGACTTGAAGTTTGAGTCCCAATAGAATTCGTTCTTCACGAACACAGTCTTTTCGGTTTCGACATAGCTTTCCATCTTCCATGGGCCAGCAGAAATCATGGTCTCTGTCCATGCTTGGCCGCCATCGGCACCATTCTTGATGATGCACATGCCGTAAGACACTGATGAAACGCTGTATGGGAAGTTGCCTGTTGGCTTCAACAGATCGAAACGAATGGTGTTCTCGTCAACCTTGACTACGCCTTCTGGGAGAAGAGTTCCCTCAAAGTTTCCCTTTGAACGGGATGGCTCTGCAGTGAAGATTGCCGTGAAGGTGTACACAATGTCGTCAACGGTAAGTGGCGTTCCGTCGTTGAACATCACGCCTTGGCGGATATTGAATGTCCATGACGTTGCGTCTGCGTTTGATTCCCAGCTTTCGGCGATACGTGGCTCGAGAGTTCCGTCTGCCAACTGGTAGCACAACCATTCACCAACGTTGCTGAGAATGTAGAGACTTCCGTCTGATGTTTCCCAAGGAGCAGCTGGGTGCACTTGCTTGCCAGTTGCAACGCGAAGTGTTGTTCCATTAATGCCTACTGAGGCACCTGAATCATCATCTCCGCCGCACGCAGACAAACCGATGACTGCTGCACCTGCAGAAGCAGCGGCAGCACCTTGAATAAAGCGACGTCGTGTGACACCTGATGGTGACTCAACAACGTTGTTAATAGATTCTTGAATTTCTGACATTATTCCCCCTAGTTGGATTGAGACCCTTACTTTATCCACTTGGGAAGTGTCTGTGTCAAGAAACTCTTGGTGTGGCGCCGGATTTATCCCTATCGAGGCAGATTTAGCCCTATTTCATGGCGTCTCTAGCCGTGGGGCGGCGCCATCTGGGATTGTTGCGGGTAAACCGTTATTCGCCGAGCAAATCACTCGGTGAAATACCAAGCGCAACACTCAAACGAACGATGGTGTCGAGTGCAGGGGAAAAATGACCATTTTCGATGCGATTGATTGTTTTGCGATCGACGCCAGCAATTTCTGCAAGGCGAGCCTGGCTCAGTTCTTCAGACGAACGCAATTCGAACAGGCGATCAGCAAGTACTTTGCGCATGTCTTTAACATCGCGCTTGAGGGTTGCTTCAGTTGTTTTGCGTGCGGTTGATTTTGCCATAAGTAAAACGATAACCAATCTTCGGACAAAAGTCCGAACTTAACGACATGATCTGCGGCGACTTGGGACACAGTCCTCGTAGAGTGAATTTATGCGTATCGCAATGTTGACGGGTGGCGGGGACTGCCCAGGTCTTAATGCTGTGATTAGGACCATTGTTCGCAAAGCGGAAACCCAAATGGGTGCTGAAACTATTGGGTTTTATGACTCTTGGGACGGAGTGGTTGAACAACGGTATGCGTTGCTAAAAACCAACGATGTGCGCGGAATTGCGCCACGCGGCGGCACCATTTTGGGGACCCGGCGTGGAGGGCCATTTGACAAAAAATCTGGTGTTGCTGATGTACAACGAGCCGTTGCGGACTTGCAACTAGATGCTTTGGTGGTCATCGGAGGCAATGGGTCGCTCACCGTGGCCTCGCGGCTCTTTGAGGAACATGGCCTGCCTACGATTGGAGTCCCGAAGACCATTGATAACGATGTGGTGGGCACAGATTCGACCTTCGGCTTTCAAACGGCTGTTCAGATCGCAACCGACGCGATCGACAGGCTGCATACAACGGCCGAAAGCCATGATCGAATCTTGGTGGTGGAAGTGATGGGCCGGGATGCAGGGTGGATCGCCTTACACGCAGGGATAGCGGGCGGCGCAACGGCAATTGTTGTGCCTGAGGATCCGTTTGATATCGAAACGCTGACAGAAATCGTTCGCCGTCGTCATGACAACGGGCGTTATGCGTCGGTAGTGGTGGTTGCCGAAGGGGCCACGCCGCGGGACAAGTCTCAAGTTGACGTATATAAGGGGAATGTCTCGGCGGTTATCGCACAAGAGTTGCAAGCACGGACAGGATATGAAGCACGCCTTGTGCAACTAGGGCATTTGCAGCGTGGTGGCACGCCAACGAGTTATGACCGAGTGCTCGCAACGCGTTTTGGTTTGGCTGCGGTTGATGCCTGTGTCAACCGAGAGTATGGGCAAATGGTGGTACTTCGATGTGGCGAGATTGCTCGTGCATCAATGAAAGTGACAAGTGGGCAAACCCGAACCATCAATTTGGATTTGTATCGCGACATTGTCGCATCATTTGTTGGCTAAACAGCGCAACTGCCTAATGATCAGTGAGGCGGACCAAATTGACGGTCGCCAGCATCGCCCAAGCCAGGGACAATAAACGCATGCTCATTGAGTCGTTCGTCAATTGAAGCAGTCACAATGTGGAGATCCATTCCCGATTTTTCGAGGTATGCGATTCCTTCAGGCGCAGCCAACACGCATGCAATCGTGATGGGTTGTGGCGCGCCGCGGGCAGCGAGAAGTTTGCAGCCGTATTCCAGCGAACCACCCGTTGCCAACATTGGATCCAACACGATGCAGTGTCTTCCTTCGAGACGCGATGGAAGTTTGGCGACATATTCACTCGGTTGATGTGTTGCCTCGTCACGTTGCACGCCAACCACTGCAATGTCTGCGTCGGGAAGCAATTCCATTGCCGCGGGCAACATGCCGAGTCCGGCGCGCAGAATTGGCACAAGAACTGGACGTTGAGAAATTTTGATTCCGTCAGTTTCCGCGAGTGGGGTAGTAACACGAACCTTTGTGGTGGGCACATCGCGCAATGCCTCTGCAATCACGATGAGTGAAAGACGGCGCATCTCGGCGCGGAAGAATTGGTTGGACGAGTGTTGATCGCGCAGGTGCGTGAGAGCCTCGGCGGCTACAGGGTGATCGACAACGGTGACGGTTACAGACATGCACCTATCTTTACCGATAGGTAGTGTTTTGACCAATGTCGAATCCGTTACGTATCCAACTCGCTCACAACCCGGCAGATGCGGCTCTGATTTCGCAGGTCTTTGATGAGGTGTGGTCGGTGAAAACAATGGTCTCTCCCGAGATCATCACTGCTGCATTGCATAACGGGGCATACGGCTCGGTGGTCTGGGATGGCGATGAACCCATCGCTGCAGCGTTTGCCCTCGTCGGTAAATCGTTGTCGCACACCCCATCCGAGCTCAATTTGCATTCCCATGCTGCCGGTGTCGTCAGTATGCGTGCAGGGGAGGGCATTGGTGCAATGCTGAAGCATCATCAATGGCAATGGGCGCGGGAGAATGGTTTTGCAACTATCACGTGGTCGTTCGATCCACTTGTGCGACGCAATGCGTGGTTCAACATGATCAAACTTGGTGCACAGGTAACCGGTTATTTTCAAAACTTTTATGGCGAACTCGACGACGGAATCAACGCTGGCGAGCAAAGCGATCGGGTGTTGGTGAGATGGAATGTGTTGAATTCCAAGACGCCTCAATCGTTGGGCCTCGTTGACGTGCGCGATGGAGATGTGGTGATTGCTACTCCAGTTGATATTGAAACGTTGCGCAAGGTCGACAAACAGCAAGCACAACAGTGGCGCGCAGAGCAACGCGCGTTGTTTCTTGATGCAGTGCACGATGGCTATCAAGTGCGAGGATTAAATGCCGAATATTCGTATGTACTGAGCAAGGGGATGTGATGATTCGCAAGATTGAACTTGTGCGGGCACACATCAATTTGGTTTCACCGTTTAGAACTTCGTTTGCCACCGAAGTTGATCGCCAGTTGCTGTATGTGCATGTGATTGGTGATGACGAAGAAGGTTGGGGCGAGTGCGTAGCAATGGCAGCACCGTTGTATTCCTCTGAGTATGTCGATGGTTGCGAAGAGGTAATGAAGCGTTACCTCATACCGATGGTGAACAGTGCAACAACGGCAGAAGAGTTTGTTCATAGCGCGGCAGCGATACGTGGCAACTTTATGGCCAAGGCCGCAATTGAAGCCGCGTTGTTGGATTATCAATTGCGTAAAGCGAAGATGTCGCTTGCGACATTTCTTGGTGCAACGCAAACAAAAGTGGCGTCGGGCGTGTCGGTGGGTATTCAACCAACAACTGACGACTTGTTACGTGTTGTCGCTGATTACCGCGCAGATGGTTATGTCCGCATCAAATTGAAGATCGAGCCCGGCTTAGACATTGATCGTGTTCGCGCGGTTCGTGAAGCATTTGGTCCAGAGATGTTGTTGCAAGTAGACGCCAATGCGGCGTACACGGTTGATGATGCACAACATTTGGCCAAGCTTGATGAATTCAATTTGTTGCTGATTGAACAACCGTTGCCCGAAGAGGACATTGTTGGCCATGTTGAATTGAGCAAGCGTGTGGGAACGCCAATTTGTTTAGATGAATCGATTACATCGTATGAGGTGGCGCGTGGGGCATTGGATATCGATGCATGTTCCATCATCAACATTAAGCCGGGTCGTGTCGGTGGATACATCGAGTCAAAACGGATTCACGACTTGTGCTTGTCGCGTGGCGTGCCCGTGTGGTGTGGCGGAATGTTGGAAACTGGCATCGGTCGGGCAGCGAACCTTGCACTTGCTGCGCTGCCGGGTTTTACCCTGCCTGGTGATACGTCTGCTTCTCAGCGGTACTTCACACAAGACGTCACCACGCCTTTTGAATTAGTCGACGGTTATATCGATGTTCCAAACTCGGTAGGAATTGGTGTGCGTCCAATTACCGAAGTACTTGGAGCAATGACGTCACGCATCGACTCGTACTCCGTAACGAACTAGTCGTTACGCATTGAGCGTGACAACAACAGCGGTCTCTGGCTGATCCTTGCTTTTGCCAAAACGCTCAGACACCCAGAGGTAGATCGAAAACACTGTGTAGGTAAATCCGTATTTTGCCGCGATTGCATCGCGGACTTTTTCGGCTTCGGTGCCGCTGATGACGACTGCTTGGCCCGAAATGATTGGAGAGCCTTCAGTGGTTCGCCCACGAATGTCGCACGGCTGGACGGTGACGGCACTGGTATGAGCGAGTCGTTTCGCTTTTCCCGCATTGGCGTCGATCGTAAATCCGAACACGTTTGGACCGAGATAGGCAAGAGGCACAACCCACACGGGAGTGGCGATTGGCGTTCCATTTTTTCGCGTCGAGACAAACGAGATGTATTTCGCCGCTCGCACTGCTGAGATGTCTGATGTATTCATGTACTGGTCGGAGTGACAGGATTCGAACCTGCGACCCTCTGGTCCCAAACCAGATGCGCTACCAAGCTGCGCTACACTCCGCTAACTGATTCATCCTAGCGATGGCAAGTGAATTATCGGCGAGAGAACGCTTATGCGCGTTTTGCGGCGCGATCCAAGCGACGAGCAGTTTTGCCAATCGGTTGCAGGTGACGATGGTCGAGGTTGCCGATTTCGGTGCCATTTGCAAATCGAATTCGGTAACGAAGCCAGTTGAAGCCGTTGGCCAAAATGACCTTGCCCTCAGAGCCAATGGGTAATCCTTCAACTTCGGTGGTGAGGGAGACCGTGTCGCCCATCTTCAGGTTGATCTGGCCCTCATGGGGCGTTGCGAGTGCATGGGGCTTCCACGAGGCTGTCACGAAAGGAAAGGGTACACTTTGCGCCCTGTGAAAACCATTATTGAGACCCTCGAGGGCAACAAAGTAAAAGTTTCGGTAGAAATTGACGAGGTCGAGTTTGACCGCAATATCGACCAAGCATTCCGCAAAATCGCTAAGGAAGTTCGCATTCCGGGCTTTCGCCAGGGCAAGGCACCGCGCCAGTTGCTCGAGGCACAAATTGGCACAGGTGCTGCGCGTTCGCAGGCAATTCAGGATGCTGTTCCTGAGTATCTGTCACAAGCCGTGCGTGAGCACAAGATCGATCTCATTGCCACACCTTCTATTGAAGTGACAAAAGGCGAAGTCGAAGGTGTTGTTGGTTTCGATGCAACGTGTGAAGTGCGTCCAGTAGTCACCGTTAGCGGGTACAAAGGTCTGCGCGTCGAACTTCCGTCAATTGAAGTGAAAGACAGCGAAGTTGAAGACGCGATGAACAGCGAGCGCGCCCGCCACGGAACGCTCAAAGATGTTGAACGTGCCATCGCCAAAGGCGATCATGTGTCGCTCGACCTCAGCGGTTCGCGCGAAGGTAATCCAGTGCCAGGACTCAACGTTGAAGACTGGGCATACGAAGTTGGCAAGGCATGGGTCTCACCAAGTTTTGATGACAAGTTGATTGGTAAAAAGGCGGGTGACACGTTTGAGTTCACCGAAGCACCCAATGGCACCACTGACGATGCCGATATGAAGATTGTCGTCAAAAAAGTGCAAGAGATGGTTCTTGACGACCTGACTGATGAGTGGGTATCGGGTCATGTGACCGAGTGTGAATCGGTCGATGCCTGGAAGGCTTCGCTACGTTCACGAATGGAAGACATGAAGCTCAATCAGGCTCGTAGTGTGTTTGTTGATCGCACAACAACCGCGCTTGCTGAATTGGTTGAAGTTGATTCACCAGAGGCAATGATCAATAGCGATCTTCAGGCGCGAGTGCGTGGCACAGTCGAACAGTTCCAGGCACAGGGCATTGCGCTCGAACAGTGGTTGTCGGCAACGGGTCAAACCCCCGAGACATTTGTCGAGTCGTTGCGCGGCGAATCGGAAAAGGCAGTCAAGATCGATTTGGCGCTTCGCGCTGTTGCATTGGCAGAAGATTTTGCTGCTGATGAGGACGATCTTGAGGCCGAATTGAATCGGATCGCCACACAGGCGGGTCGCAAGTTGGCTCAGGTGCGCAAGGTGTACGAGCAAAACGATGCAATCGCCGAACTAGAAGCTCAGATTCGTAAGTCGAAAGCCGTCGATTGGTTGCTTCGTAATTCAACCCTGGTAGACGCTGACGGTGCCGCAATCAGCGCAGACACGCTGTTTGGTGACGAACCGGGCGAATAGGGCATTACACAAGACACACCCAATTGACGCAAGGGCGTGAGCCCCCGCAACTATCATCGTCTTCACAAGGTTTTCCTGAGGAGATGCGCATGCGTGAAAATAATGTGATGCGGAATTACTACATTCCGAGTGTCACGGAGACGACGAGCCGCGGTGAGCGCACGTCCGATTTGTACAGTCGCCTGCTCAAGGAAAACATTATTTTCCTTGGCACGCCAATCGACGACACGATTGCCAATCTGATTTGTGCGCAGCTCATTCACTTAGAGAGTGAGAACCCCGACAAGGACATCAACATTTATATCAATAGTCCCGGTGGCGACATCACTGCGTTGTTTGCAATTTACGACACGATGCAGTTCATCAAAAATGACATTGCCACTATCTGTTTAGGTCAGGCAGCATCTGCGGCAGCGGTATTGCTGGCAGCCGGAACAAAGGGCAAGCGCCTTGCTCTTCCGCATGCGCGAGTGTTGTTGCATCAGCCATACGGCCAAGTTGGCTATGCGCAAGTTACCGATCTAGAAATTGCCGCGCGAGAGATTTTGCGAATGCGCGAATTGCTTGAGCAGATTTTGGCAAAACACACCGGTCAGACAGTCGACCGAGTGCATGTCGACACCGATCGCGACTTCACGCTTGAAGCACAAGCAGCACTTGACTATGGCGTTATCGACGAGATCATCACTACGCGTTCGCTTACTGATCGCTCGGGCCCGATCCGCTGAAGACCGAGTAACACGACATGGCAAAATTTGGTGATACTGCAGAACTCGTGAAGTGTTCCTTTTGCGCTAAGTCGCAAAAGCAGGTGAAGAAACTGATCGCTGGTCCAGGCGTCTATATCTGTGACGAGTGCATCGATCTGTGCAACGAAATCATCGACGAAGAATTTACGCAGACAACAGCAGTTGGCGTTGAAGAATTACCAATCCCTCGCGACATTCGCTCGTTTCTCGATGAATATGTGGTTGGTCAAGATCAAGCAAAGAAAGTGCTTGCAGTGGCAGTGTTCAATCACTATCGCCGCATCAAGCACAAGTCATCTTCACCGCGCAAGGACGAAGTGGAGTTGCAAAAGAGCAATATTTTGTTGCTTGGTCCTACGGGTTGCGGCAAAACGCACATGGCACAAACACTTGCGCGACTGCTCAATGTTCCATTTGCAATTGCTGATGCAACTGCACTCACCGAGGCGGGCTATGTCGGCGAAGACGTAGAAAATATTTTGTTGAAGTTGTTGCAAGCAGCAGATTTCGATGTTGCCCGTGCCGAGACCGGCATTGTGTACATCGACGAAATTGACAAAGTCGCGCGCAAAAGCGAGAACCCTTCAATTACACGAGATGTGTCAGGTGAAGGCGTGCAGCAAGCGTTACTCAAGATTCTTGAAGGAACCGTCGCTTCGGTTCCTCCACAGGGCGGTCGGAAACATCCGCACCAAGAGTTCATTCAGATTGATACCACCAATGTGTTGTTCATTGTGGGTGGTGCATTTGCTGGTCTTGACACCATTATCGAACAACGCATTGGCCACAAGGGCGTTGGATTCCATGCCACGGTTCGCTCGAAGTCCGAAAAAGATCCAGGCGAATTGTTTGCGCAAGTGTTGCCAGAAGATTTACAAAAGTTCGGAATGATTCCTGAGTTCATCGGACGTTTGCCGATGATTGGCGCAGTCCACAGTCTCGACAAGAACGCGCTGATTCAGATTTTGACCGAGCCAAAGAATGCGCTCATTAAGCAGTATCAGAAGTTCTTTGAATTTGAAGACATCGAACTTGAGGTCACTCCCGATGCGCTTGTCGCAATTGCCGAACAGGCATTGCATCGCGGCACAGGTGCCCGTGGATTGCGTGCGATCCTCGAAGAGGTATTGCTCAACACCATGTATGACTTGCCTGGTCGCACCGATGTTGCCAAGGTAATTGTCGAAAAAGAAACGGTGTTGGAAAAAGCCAACCCCACCGTGGTTCCGCGAAGCGCAAAAATTGCGCGCCAGCGTCGTGCCGCTTCCTAGCACCTAACCTCACCATTATGAATTTTGCTGAGGCTCTTGTCTACTTAGACGAGCACGCAAGCTACGAGAAAACTGGACGCGTCGACTCGCCATCTCTTGACAACATTTCTGCGTTCATGGACGTCATGGCGCACCCCGAGTTGAGCTATCCGGTCATTCACGTAACAGGCACCAATGGCAAAGGGTCGACTACGCAGATCATCACAAAGTTGCTCATGGCACATGGTCTACATGTAGGCACGTATACCAGTCCTCATCTTGAACATCTCACTGAACGAATTTCGCGTAACGGTGTTCCTATCTCAGAGCAAGCGTTTGCCGAATGTGTTGCTGCGATTGCAGATGCCGAAGTTATTTCTGGTGTGCGGCCAACATATTTTGAAGTGATGACTGCTGCTGCGTTTCGCCATTTTGCTGATGAAGCAGTTGACGTAGCGGTGATAGAAGTAGGCATGTTGGGCAGATGGGACGCAACCAATGTTGTGCGCTCAGAAGTTGCGGTTATTACCAATATTGCGCTTGATCACATGGAGTTTGCAGGACCAACTCATGCTCACATTGCCCGTGAAAAATTGGGCATCTCAAAAGAACACAGCACGCTAGTCATAGGTGATGTGAATCCTGAACTTGATTCGGTGTGGACAGAAGCGGTGTGTGCCAAGTTATTGAAACGCGATGAACATTTTGATTGTGTCAACAATGAACTGGCTATTGGCGGAAGATTGATTGATGTCAAGACTCCGCGAGCGATGTACCAAGAGCTGATGTTGCCACTGCACGGTCTATACCAAGGCGACAACGCATCACTTGCAATCGTTGCAGTAGAGGAGTTCTTCGACGCGGAACTGAACGTCGACATCATTCGCGAAGGCTTTGCGATGGTAGACATGCCGGGTCGTTTCGAAGTACTCGGACATCAACCACTCGTGATCGTTGATGGTGCACACAACCCTGCAGGTGCAGACGTGTGCGCCCAGGTGTTTTTTGATGACTTTTCTCCCGAAGGTAGGCGCATTGCAGTCGTGGGTCAGTTGCAAGGCCGCGATCCTGAAGCGCTACTTTCGGCACTGCGTATTGATGAGTTTGATCTGGTGGTGTGTTGTACTGCGCCTTCGCCACGTGGCATGAACGGCGAGCAAGTTGCGACCGTAGCGCGAGCGATGGGTTGCGATGATGTGGTGGTATGTGACACGGTCGAACAGGCATGTTCACGAGCGCTCAAGGATGCGGGCGCACAAGATGCCGTATTAATCGCGGGATCTTTGTACGTAGTAGGTAGTGCCCGTACCTATTTACGGCGTAACCTATAGGTCGTGAGCAACCGAACCTTAATTCTCCTCAAACCCGATGCAGTCGAACGCCAATTGGTCGGAAGCATCGTCTCCCGTTTTGAGACGAAGGGTCTCAAGATCGTGGCAATGGAACTGCGCACACTCGATGCTGCAACTCTCGAGCGCCATTACGAGGAGCACAAGGGCAAGGGTTTCTACCCAGAGTTGGTCTCATTCATGTCGCGTGGCCCTGTTGTTGCAATGGTGGTTGAAGGCCCGGAAGATACGTGGGAAATATTGCGCAACATGATGGGTGCAACGAATCCACGAAATGCGGCACCAGGAACCATTCGTGGTGATTACGGCACGTTATTCACGGAAAACCTGATTCACGGGAGTGATTCTGCAGCATCTGCAGCCCGCGAAATTGGTATCTTTTTCCCAAACCTGTAAGCGCAAGGCGTTTGTCGCCTGCTGAGGAGACTTGATACATGGCTGGTGGAGGCGCACTTTCATTAGGTCGAGATATTGCTATTGACCTGGGCACCGCCAACACATTGGTGTACGTCAAAGGTGAAGGCGTTGTACTGAATGAACCGAGCACTGCTGCCGTCGACAGCCGCACGGGGCAGTTGGTTGCCGTTGGTTTTGAAGCCAAGCGGATGTGGGGAAGAGCACCACAGAATATTCGTCTCGTTCGACCGCTAAAAGACGGCGTCATTGCCGATTTTGACGTCTGCGAAAAAATGTTGCGGTTCTTTATTCAAAAAGTGCACACCAGTAAATGGAATAAGCCCCGAATGATTATTTGTGTGCCATCCGAAATTACGGGTGTCGAAAGGCGTGCGGTGCAGGACGCAGCAGAGTTTGCGGGCGCTCGTCGCCCCGTGTACATCATTGAAGAGCCAATGGCTGCGGCAATCGGAGCGGGGTTGCCCGTGCACTTGCCAAGCGCAAACCTCATTGTTGATATTGGTGGTGGTACCACCGAGGTTGCCGTTATCTCAATGGGTGGAATCGTTACTGCTTATTCGGCGCGTGTTGCAGGTGACGAATTAAATGAAGCAATCGTTGCAATGTTTAAAAAAGAGTTTGGTCTTGAAATTGGCGAAAACACTGCCGAAGAGGTGAAGCTCCAGCTTGGTTCGGCGTGGCCGCTTGCTGACGAACTGACTGCAGACGTTGGTGGCCGTGACATCGTTACCGGATTGCCGCGAACCCAGGTGGTTACCAGTGAAGATGTGCGTGCTGCATTGGACGAATCGGTAACAGCAATTGTTTCTGCGATCAAAACGACTCTTGAGCGAACTCCGCCAGAACTTGCAGCAGATGTCATTGGTCATGGACTTGTGATGTCTGGCGGTGGAGCGTTGCTGGCAGGGTTGTGCGAACGAGTTACTTACGACACAGGAATTCACGCATATTTAGCACCAGAACCGTTGTATTCGGTCGTACTCGGATGTGGATTAACACTCGACAACATCGAAGCGATGAAGGGTCTGACCACACAGACCTCATTCGATTAGGCGCTCACGGTAAACGGCTGTGTCTGTCCTTTCAGCGAAACGAAAAAGAGCCATCGCGCTGCTTTCGCTGACTTCAATCATCTTGATCACGTTGGACCTTCAGGGCAGCGCATCAACTTCGGTATTGCGTGGAACCTTTGGCGCATATTTTCGCCCCATTGAAGGTGTTGCCCGTGTAGTGACTCGGCCAATTAGCAACGCTTGGTACGGGATTACGCATTACAACGACGTCACTGAAGAAAACAATCTGTTGCGAGAAAAGATCGCTCAGCAGGAAGGAGCCGCAGTTGCGGCAGCCGCTTCTGTTCGGCTATCTCAAGAGTTACTCGCATTAAATGGTTTGCCAACACTTGCTGGAATCAACTCGGTGAGTGCCCAAGTAATTGGTGACTCGCCATCGAATTTTTCGCAAACCGTGGAAATCAATCAGGGGAGTGACAGCGGCATCAAGGTGGGAATGCCAGTAATGAACGCTGCTGGACTAGTGGGCAAAATCACAAAAACGTTCACTCGCCGCTCAATTGTGATGCTGATTACCGACCCCGAGTACGCATTGTCGGTCAAGGTGATTAATAACCCCAAAGAATCACCAAACGTGATCGATGATCCCGAAGCCGCCGCCACCTCTACCTCGTCAACATCAACTACGACCACAGTCCCAACAACACAAGCAACATCGAATATCCCTGGTTTTACTCCGGGGGCAACAACGATTCCATTGAACACGATCAATGTCACGGTGTCGATTCCTTCGCTCGCTCCAACATTGACGGTTCCGGTAAGTGGTGCGTTGCCGGTTCGCGAGACGGGAATGCTCGAAGGACGTGGTCCAACTCGCGTACCAATCGTGCGGTTCATCGATAGTGCGCAGCGCTTTGGAACCATTTTGCCTGGTGCACCAATTGTGACCTCAGGTGGATCATTGAGCCTCGCACCGCCAGACATCGTGGTGGGAACGGTGACCAAGGTGAGTGATCGGTTGGGTACTGCCGGGCCAATCCTCGAAATCAATCTTGTAGCCGACCTCACCAACCTGTCTTTCGTGCGAATTTTGTTGTACCAGCCAATCACCGAGCGGGTAACACCGTGAGTCTCAGGTTCTTGCGGTTCATTACGTCACGGTGGACGCGTCTGGTCTTGGTGTCTTCAGTGTTGTTGGCAATGCAAACAACACTGCTTAATGACATGCGCCCATTTGGGGTCATGGCTCACGTGATGGTGCTCTTCGCAGCGTCAGCGGGGGTGGTGTATGGATCAGAAATTGGAGCTCTTGCCGGACTCATCATCGGTTTGATGTATGACAGCGTGCTCACGACCCCGCTTGGCTTGGCTTCATTGGTGCTGGGTGCCACTGCCTATATTGCAGGAGTCTTTCCGTATCTTGTGCGAGATTCGTCGTGGTGGAGCAAGATCATTGCAGTTGCTATGGCGAGTGCAATTGGTGAGATTCTGTTTCCTGTTGCTCAAGCAATGGTGGGTTACAGCGGCTGGGTGCAATGGAGAGTGTTGACTGTTGCCCTTGTGGTTGGTGTGGTCAACCTCGTGTTCGCGCCAGTGATGCTGCTACTCACGAAGTGGACGCTTAAAGAGACGTTGGTCGGGTAACGAAGATGGCGAATCCTCAGCAATCCCGTCGACTGATATCGCTTGGAATCGTCGCAATTTCGTTAATCAGCATTTTGACCGTACGCATGTGGTTCTTGCAATCGGTGAATGCGGAATCCGATGAGGAGATCGTGTTGTCGGTGCGCACGCGTACCATTCGGTTGTATCCAGAGCGAGGCAGAATTTTTGATATCAAGGGCCGAGTTGTTGCCGATAACAAACGTGTGTTAACTGCCACAATCGATCGTGAAGTGATCCGCGATCCAGAGGATCGTCTGATGATGTTTCAGCGTTTATCGGGGCCATTGCAAATTTCGGTAGAAGGATTATTCAAGAGATACGAGGACAAGCGTTACGGCCCGCTTGAGGCTCTTCCTTTGCAAGATGATATTTCGGAAGAGACCGCACAGTTTTTGATGGAACGCGCGGAGGACTATCCCGGCATCTATGTGCGGGAGGATTGGAAACGAAACTATCCGTACGGAGCAATTGGCAGCCATGTCATCGGATATATGGGTGCGATCCTGGAGCGAAACGTTGAGTACTACAAGTCAATTGGTTATAACCAGAACGAGCGTGTTGGCGGGTACGGAGTTGAGCAATCGTACGAAACCGTGTTGCGTGGAACGCCTGGTTATGTGCGTTATGAAGTGAACGCGCAAGGCAAGTTGTTGCGCTTGGAAGAGCGAGTAGAGCCAGTTGTGGGCAACGACATCGTGTTGTCAATTGACATGGAGATGCAGCAGTTTGCCGAACAGACCTTAGAAACACAATTGGTCATGCGGAAACGAGTAGAGGCGGGAATTGTCAAGTTGGAAGACGGTACACCCGACCCTGCTAACCCCGAGCCGGTGTTGTACAAAGCGCCAGCGGGTTCGGTGGTGATGATGCATCAAGACACGGGGCAGGTGTTGGCCATGGCTTCATATCCGCGTTTTGATTTGCGGTGGTTCACCTCAGGTATCAGTTCCCAAAAGTTTGCACAGATTTTTCCTCAGTCCGACGATCCTGACATGTCGATCTTGGTGAATCGTGCCATTTCTGGTCGGTACAACTTGGGATCAACGTTTAAGCCGTTTGTGGGTTACGCGGCACTTGATACGGGGCAACTTGTTGGGGGCGCTGACTATAAATACGTTGATCTTGGAACGTACAAGTTGGAAAGCATTCCAAATGACCGTTGTCGGCAAGGTGTGAAGTGTGTCTTCCGTAATGCAATTTGTCGTGCTACTGGTTCGCCGTGTCGTTATGGCCCAGTGAATGTGGAAAGTGCCCTTGCAGTCTCGAGTGATGCATTCTTTTACAAAATCGGTGAGCAGATTTTGACCGAGCGTGGATACCAGGCCATCCTCGAACAAGAGGTACGCAAGTTTGGTTTTGGTTCTCCAACAAATATTGACTTGCCAAACGAATATGCGGGAACCATTCCCAGCAAAGCGCTAAAAAAACGACTCGCTGACATTGGGGCAATCTCACAAGAGTCAGGTAGCGCGTATTACGTCGGAGATCAAATCCTGTTTGCAATTGGGCAGGGTCTCTTGTCTGCAACTCCCATTCAGGTGGCAACTGCATACAGTGTGTTTGGCAATGGTGGCAAGGTCATGCAACCGCATGTTGTTCATGCAATCGTTGCGCCAGGAACGCCTGACATTCGACCGGGCATTGCCAATTTGGACTTCCTTGGTATTCCAGATGCATCCCAGGTGATTGACAAGTTCGATGACGAACAGCCCACAAGCACTATTGAAATTGGCGAAGATCGACTCGACCCAATTGTCCGTGGTCTGACACGAGTGATTCGCGGCCCTGGCGTGAACTATCAGGGGTATCGCAAGACAACGGGAGAGTTGCTGTTTCGAAATTACCCGTATGCAGAACTTCCAATCGCAGGAAAAACGGGGACAGCGCAAGGGCTCGGTAACTTGCCATGGAATGACTCCTCTGCGTTTGGTGCATTCAGCTTGAGCCCGCGTCCAGAGTATCGCTACGCAGCGTTTGCATATTTAGAAAAGGCGGGTTATGGCTCGCAGGCGGCGGCGCCTGTAGTCAAATGTCTGTACATGGGGCTTGCTGGTAAGTATCGCTTTGATCCCATTACGGTTGCCGATCCACTCAATATCAATGTTGGTACAGCAGCGCCACCGTCGTACATGCGTAACCCATCGTGCCTTGTCGGTGGGCAGTCGGATAGTCGCGACTAATGAATCTTTCCGTATTGCAACGCGTGATACCACGCAAACCTGCAACCAATCCATTGGGCTTGCGCGGAAGTTATGCCGACCCGATACGCAATATTGATTGGGTGTTGTTGTCTGCAGTGGTTGCACAAGCTGTGATCGGTTTGTTTACCGTGTTTAGTGCCACGCGGCAACGTCTCATTGATCAACGCATGGATATCTTCGTTTACACCCAACGACAGGTGCTGTTCGTGATCATCGCTGCCGCAGTGATGGCAATTGTGATGGCGCTTGGGCATGATTGGTTTCGCGCGCAAAGTGGATTCCTGTATGGAGGAATTCTTGTTGCGTTGATGCTGGTGCTCGGAACTGGTGCAGTGACAGGCGGTGCGCGTTTGGCGTTTGACTTCGGTCTGTTTTCGATCCAACCTTCAGAGTTGGCAAAACCTGTATTGCTGATATTGGTCTCAAGTTATTTGAGTGAATCGGTTCCGGACCGTATCGATTGGCACCACTTTGTCATGACGCTGTACATCGTGTTGATTCCAAGCGGGCTTATTTTGATGCAGCCCGACCTCGGATCGGCTTCAGTGATTCTGGCTGGAGTTGCTGGAATCTTGTATATCGGAAACGCACGACGTCGATATCTTGCATTGATCGGTGGGATGTTCGTCGCAACAGCACTTGCGCTGATGGCTGCACTTCCGAGCTTGCGGTATCAGGGTGATCGTTTCGTGGCCTGGTTTTTGCAAAACTCAAACAACAAAGAATATGAAACGATTGTGTTGCAGGTGCGCTATGCAAAGCGCGCAGTGTCAACGGGTGGTTTCTTTGGCAAGGGATATCTGCAAGGTCCGTTGACAAACGGAAAGTACGTGCCCGTCCAATTTACTGACTTCCCATTTTCTGCAATTGGTGAGCAGTTTGGGATGATTGGTGGTGCGGTGGTGCTTGGTTTGTTTGCCGTGATTTTGTGGCGAATCTGGCGCACTGCGCAAATGGCACGAGACCGATTCAGCTTCTTTCTCGCGAGTGGCGCGTTCACAATGATGCTGTGGCAGGTGTTTCAGAACATTGGGATGACCCTTGGCGTGATGCCGGTCAGTGGTTTACCCCTGCCGTTCATCAGTTATGGCGGCTCGCACCTCATTTCATCAGCCGTTTTGATCGGCTTGGTGCAAAGCATCCACATGCGCCGGTTGTAGGAAAGCCCCACCCCTGCGGGGTAGCCTAAAAGAACGGATGGGCGCATTGCCCCTCCCAAGGTCGATCACGCGATAGCGATTCGAAACCGACGCGCAGTAATGCAGCGTGGGAAGAAGCGCTGGACCGCGACGATATTGCACGATGTGGGCGACGTTGCCGCATGGGTGCGATATCCAATACAGGAAACGAGCTAGCACAATGAGTGAAATGAGCCCAGGGGCACCAACCCCCGAGCAGCCCCAAACACCGGTACAGGGTGGCGGACAAGCACGAACCCCAGGCACGCCAGGCGGTGTGAAGAAGCGTCGCCGTGGCAAACGTGGCGGTCGTAACCGCAACAAAACTCGTGTTGACGGTGCTGCCTCAACCCCGCGTGCGGCAACTTCCGGTTCCGCGCGTCCAGACTCTGATGCGGGTTCGTCGCAAGATATCGAACTTCCGGACCCACCTCGCGAGGGCAAGATGGCCTCACCGCAGGCAGTTGAGGCTGCAACCGTCCGTAAACCACAGATCGGTGACACTCGGCCTGCGCCAACAGTTGCGGTGGCGGCAAAACCTGCACCGGCAACGGGTGATGGCGAGTCAAAGCCAAAGAGTCGCAATCGTCGTGGCGGTAAGCGTGGCGGTCGCAATCGTCGCAAGTCATCAGATCGCAGTAGCGATAATCCAGTAGTTGGTACCGATGCAGAACTGATTGAGCGTCGACGGGGCAAAGAACGCAACGGTAAAGCCGTGGGCCGTTACATGATGTGCGTGCAAGTTCGTGAAGAGTTCACGCAGGTTGCCATGCTTGAAGGCCGCAGTCTGATTGAGCACTATGTATCGCGCCCAGCCGATGACGAAACTCAGATTCACGGCAACATTTACCTAGGACGCGTGCAAAACGTGTTGCCTGGCATGGAAGCCGCGTTTGTCGACATTGGCACGCAGAAAAATGCTGTGTTGTATCGCGGCGATGTGCAGTTCGACAAAGACGATGTGGTCGAACAAGGACCAGACCCACGCATTGAACAGGTACTGAAATCGCGACAGATGATTTTGTGTCAGGTGACGAAGAATCCAATTGCGGCAAAGGGTGGGCGATTGACGCAGGAAGTGTCATTGCCTGGACGTTTCGTCGTGCTCATTCCAGATTCGCGTACGTATGGAATTTCAAAGCGACTACCAGAAGGCGAGCGACGCCGGTTACGCGGAATTCTTGATCGCATCAAGCCAGAACAACATGGCATCATCGTGCGCACCGCTGCAGAAAATGCCACCGAACACGAACTCACTACAGACCTCACTCGTTTGATCGAGCAATGGAACGACATTCGCGCCAAAGCAGAGAAGGCAACTTCGCCAACATTGTTGTACCGCGAACCTCCACTTGCTGTGCGAGTGATTCGTGAAGAGTTCAGCAGTGACTACCGCGGAATTGTGATTGATGACGCTGCTCTGTATGAAGAGGTGCGCGACTACATCGGTGCATTCAACCCAGAGTTTGCTGACCGCATCGAACTGTACGACGCTGAAAAAGAAGGCTTGCCGCTGTTCGAACAGCATCGTGTGCACGAGCAGTTGCGTAAGGCACTCGACCGCAAAGTGTGGTTGCCTTCGGGTGGATCGCTCATCATTGAGCACACTGAAGCACTCACCGTGATCGACGTCAACACGGGCAAGAACGTGGGTAAGTCCAACCTTGAAGAAACCGTATTTCATAACAACCTTGAAGCTGCCGACGAAATTGCTCGCCAGCTGCGGTTGCGTGACATTGGCGGAATCATCGTGATTGACTTCATCGACATGGAGATTCGCGACAATCGTCGCAAGGTACTTGAGGCGTTTAAAGATGCGTTGTCTCGCGACAAGACCCGCACGCAGGTGTTTGAGATTTCCGAGCTTGGTTTGGTGGAGATGACCCGTAAGCGCATCGGCGAGGGGTTATTGACTAACTTCGCCGATCCGTGTGTGACCTGTGAGGGTCGTGGGGTCATGATCGACCTTGCCATGTTGGATTAATCAGAGTTGGGAAGCCCGATAGTTCAGGGGTAGAGTAGGAGACCGTTATGTACGCAGTAATCGCAACCGGAGGAAAGCAAGAGAAAGTCGCACAGGGCCAGCAGGTCCAGGTCGAACTTCTCAATGCAGCAGATGGCGCCGAGGTGAAATTCACCCCGGTGCTCCTCGTTGACGGCGCGACCGTGTTGTCCACACCTGGCGAATTGGCCAAGGCAACCGTTACTGCAAAAATCGTTGGTAAGGCAGCCGGTCCAAAGATCGACGGCTTTACCTACAAGCGCCGCACTAACCAGCGCCGTCGCTTCGGACATCGTCAAAAGTATTCGGTGATTGAAATCACCAGTATCGCGAAAGGCTGAAACATGTCAAAGACCAAGGGTGGCGGTTCTACACGTAACGGTCGCGATTCAAACGCGCAACGACTTGGTGTCAAGGTATTTGACGGCACCAAGATCACCGCAGGCACAATTCTTATTCGTCAGCGTGGCACCAAAGTGCACCCTGGCAAAAACGTTGGCATTGGCAAAGACGACACCTTGTTCGCTCTTGCACACGGCAGCGTAAAGTTCGGCGAACGTCGCGGCCGCAAGGTTGTTGACGTTCTTCCAACTGCATAACGCATCTCGCGTCTTAGTGCGTATCGATTCCCTGAGGGAGTCGGCTCTCATCCCATCCAAGTAAGGCGGCGCCTTGTCGGCATGCAAACCTGTCGGTCATGCCACCAACATATGCAACTGCTTCACGCAATGCTTGTTCGCTGCGGCTGGGTGCAATTTCGGATTGTGGTTGTGTGGCCATGAGATGCGGGTGCGCAACGTAGTGCTCGACGAGTGCACGAAGTAAATCGATCACTGACTTTGCTTGATTGCGTGATGCTTCGCGCATATAGATGTTGTCGTAGTTGAATTTGCGAAATGCTGCAAGTGCATCGGCTTCGTTTGATTTCATGCCAACGCGTCCGTTGTGCAAACTTGCCCCGATCATTGATGAGATGAATGCGCGTAGTTGGCTCGAGCGTGTTTCGCCGCAGTAGGTGCGCACAATGTCGGGAAGCTGACTTGGCGAGACGATGCCAGTGGCCACTGCGTCTTCGAAGTCGTGACATACATAAGCAATGCGATCAGCCCACGACACCACTTCACCCTCTGGCGTTTGCGGTGCTGGGCGCGACCACGAGTGATTGCGAATGCCATCGAGTGTTTCGGTGCACAAGTTAAGTGGAACCAACGTGACGTCGGCACCCCACACCGAATGATCGAAGCCTTCTGCAAGGAAGGGGCTCAGTGCGTCTTCACTTGCGTGACCGCCAGGGCCATGTCCGCAATCGTGACCTAAGGCAATTGCTTCGGTGAGTGAAACATTGAGACCGAGTGCTCGTGCTACTGCGGTTGCAACCTGGGCAACCTCGAGAGCGTGCGTAAGTCGTGTGCGTTGGTGGTCTTGTGGGAACACAAACACTTGGGTCTTGCCCGCGAGCCTGCGGAAAGCAGATGCGTGCAAGATGCGGTCACGATCGCGCTCGAAGCATGTGCGGAATGGGTCTGCTTCTTCGGCAATCGCACGATTGCCAGCACCAAACGAGCGAGTGGCAAGAGGGGCGAGTGAAACGTGCTCGCGGGCCTCGCGCTCGATGCGATCGATGATGTGGGTGCTACCAGCACCCGCCCACGAGTCGGCATGTGCGAATCGAATGCCATCGCTATCAAAGCCATGCATGGTTTGAGCCCACGCGATTGCGCGCGAGTGGGGTTCGCTTGGGTTGATTCCTTCGACTGGCGTATTCACATTGTTCACGATATGGCGTTCACGATAGATCAGGGGTGTGGCACTAGTAGCCTAGAAACCCCCTATGAGTGCATTTGTCGACGAAGCCCAACTCAACGTTCGCGGTGGCGACGGCGGTTTTGGCTGTGTCAGTTTTCGTCGCGAGGGCCCAGTTGCATTCGGTGGACCAAACGGTGGCGATGGAGGCGACGGTGGATCTGTCTGGCTGGTAGCCGACCATAACGTTGCTTCGCTGTTGGCATTTCGGGATCACCCTCACCGTCGAGCAGGTGACGGCGTGAATGGCATGGGTAAGGACTTGCACGGTCGTCGTGGAGCCGAACTCATTGTCAATGTTCCCGAGGGAACGGTGGTCAAAGATTTGTATACCGGCGAAGTGCTTGCCGACCTTCCCGTGCACGGTTCAAAGTGGTGTGCTTCTCGAGGCGGACAAGGTGGGCGAGGCAACGCGCGTTTTTTATCTAATCGTCGTCGCGCACCTAAGTTCGCCGAACAAGGTGAGCACGGCGTCGAACGTTGGCTGAAGCTTGAACTGAAGCTGATGGCCGACGTTGCGTTGGTGGGTTTCCCAAACGCAGGTAAGAGCACGTTTATCAGTTCGGTGTCGGCAGCCAAACCAAAGATTGCTAACTACCCGTTCACCACATTGGAGCCACATCTTGGTGTGGTTCGATTGGACGCAGAAACAGAATTCATCATCGCTGACATTCCTGGAATTATCGAAGGCGCAAGCCAAGGTAAAGGTCTTGGCCATCAATTCTTGCGGCATATCGAACGTGCACGTGTGCTGTGTGTACTAGTCGATCTTGCGCCAATGGACGGCATGCCTGCGCGTGAGCAAGAACGAATTTTGTTGCACGAACTTGGTGAGTATCGCCCCGACCTTCTCGAACGCCCACGCTTGGTAGTTGCCACGAAGACCGATGCTGCAGATGCGCAAACCATTGCCGAGTGGACTGGGTCAAAGATGTCTGCAGTAACTCGCGACGGAGTTCGCAAAGTGTTGGGCGACCTTGCTGACCTCGTGAAGCATGCGCGGACATTGGAGCCACCAAAGCAAGGCGCTGTCGTGATCAAGCCAAAGACAGAAGGCACAAAGGTCAACAAGATCGCTGACCTCGAGTTCCGTTTGGAAGGGCGAGAGGTAGAGCGCGCTGTTGCATTAAATGACGTGACCACTCCTGATGCAATGAATTACATTGATGAGCGCCTGAAGAGTCTCGGCGTGCATCGTCTTTTGGCGCGCGCCGGAGCAGTTGAAGGCACCGTAGTTCACATTGGTACGTTTAGTTTTGAGTACACGCCAGAGAGTTAATGATGCGAATCGTCGTCAAAATCGGAACCTCATCTGTAACCGATGAGCATGGTGCAATTAACGATCAGGCCATTGCGACACTGTGTGATCAAGTTGCTCAACTACGTGAGCAGCATCACGAAGTGTTGGTGGTTACCTCTGGCGCAGTAGCTGGTGGGGTTGCGGCTCTTGGGTTGAGTCAGCGGCCAACGGATACCCAAACATTGCAGGCTCTTGCGGCAGTAGGGCAGAGCCAGTTGATGAATCGTTATAACCATTATTTGGCAGCACGATCATTGATTGGCGCACAGGTATTGCTGGTGCCAAACGATTTCATTGACCGCACACAATATTTGCATGCTCGTCAAACGCTGGGTCGATTGCTCGAACTTGGGTGTGTTCCAATTATCAACGAAAATGACGCCATCGCCAGTGATGAAATTCGATTTGGCGACAATGACCGAATCGCAGCATTGGTGGCACACAGCGTTGGCGCTGATGTGTTGATCTTGCTTACCGACATCGGCGGATTGTTTACTTCTGATCCGCGCACTGATCCAACAGCGACACTTGTCGCCAGTGTGAGTGCAGATGATCCGCTGCTGTCTGTTCATGCTGGTAGTGCGGGCACGGCTCGCGGAAGTGGCGGCATGGCTTCAAAGTTGTCGGCCGCCAGAATTGCATCATGGTCAGGTGTGCGCACGGTGATTGCATCGGCGAGTCGGATCAACGTGTTGCAAGATGCACTCAACTCCGTTGGCGGAGCAGGCACACAGTTCCTGCCGCACAATCGCAACTTGTCCGCTCGCAAGCTATGGATTGCCTTTGCGGCCCAACATGTAGGAACAATCGTTGTTGATGATGGTGCGCGTAATGCACTGATCACCCGAAACACATCGCTATTGCATGCT
>LIAZ01000004.1 GCA_001438985.1 Acidimicrobium sp. BACL17 MAG-120823-bin42
CTCGGTGGTGGGTGAGTACGGCAGTTTCACCGATGGTGTGTATGAGTGTCGCAACTTGCGGCAGTTGGAAGGCTTTGTCGAAAAGCTGGTATGAGCAAAACGCGCATCGTGCTGGTGCGGCACGGCGAATCGATTGTCACAGTGAATCGAGTTCTTGGTGGTCCGCGCACGTGTTCGGGCTTATCCGAGTTGGGCAAACTGCAGGCGGCCCGTTTGCGTGACCGTCTGGCACACACACGAGAACTTGATGTCGACATTTTGATGTCAAGTGGCTATCCCCGTGCGCGGGAAACCGCAGAAATCATTGCGCCAGCACTGTCAAGCCTGCCGATCGCAATTGATACCGGGTTTGGCGAACATGATCCTGGTCCTGAATGTGACGGACTCACCTTTGATGAGTTTGTTCGTCGGCACGGAAGTCCTGATTGGGGAGGTGATCCCAACGCGGTGTTCTTCCCAGGTGGAGAGACCATTGCCCAGTTTCATCGTCGTGTTTCAGATTCTTTAGATCAGGTGCTGAGAAAGCACTCGGGTAAGTCGGTGCTGATCGCATGTCACGGCGGAGTGGTTGATGCAATATTGCGAACCACCATGCAAACACCGCCAACGGGTGCATTTGAGGTGCACACCAAAAATTGTTCGATCACCGAGTTGGTGGAGGTGCGTGCGGGGCACTTTGCAATCGTGCGCTACAACGATCATGCACACTTGCACGGATTGCCAAGCGCGACGAACCTCGCTAGTTGAAGCTGCTCACCTCGATTGAGCCCAGTTGAGACTGCGGTTAACTGCACGCTTCCACAACATGTAATCGTGTGCCTCGGTGCCCGTTGGTTGTGGGGTAAACACGGTGTCGAGTTTCCATGCGTCGGTAACAGACTGCAGCGAGGGCCACACTCCTTCGGCAAGACCTGCAAGGTATGCGGCACCCATTGCGGTGGTTTCAAGTTCATGGGGGCGCATCACGGAGACCCCAAGCTGATTGGCTTGTAACTGCAGAAGCAGGTTCATGATGGCAGCACCACCATCAACCCTCATGTCGGTAACGGTGACACCTGCGGCGTGAGACATTGCTTCGACGACATCGCGCGTTTGATAGGAAATCGATTCGACAACAGCGCGCGCAATGTGCGCGCGTGTTGTGCCGCGCGTAATACCAAGAACGGCGCCACGTGCGTACGGGTCCCACCAGGGGCTACCGAGTCCGGTGAAGGCAGGCACGACGACAACTCCGTTTGTTGACGGCACTGACTCGGCAAGTGGACCGACTTCTGGCGCAGAGTCGATGATGTTGATGCCATCACGGAGCCATTGAATGGCGCTGCCGGTGACGAAAATCGCGCCTTCAAGGGCATAGACAGGAGCATCTGATCCCAATTTCCACGCCACGGTGGTGAGCAGGCCTTCACTCGGTGATGGGCATGTGGTTCCTACATTCATCAGCACGAAACTTCCTGTGCCGTAGGTATTTTTACTGCTGCCCGGGTTGAAACAGGCTTGACCAAACAATGCAGCCTGTTGATCTCCGGCAATTCCAGAAATGGGAATGCCAGATGGAATCGAATGTGTGTGAGCAGTGACACCAACACGCTCACTTGATGCAACGACGCGAGGGAGCGCATGCTCGGGGACCCCAAACATCGCACACATTTCATTGCTCCACTGCATCGATGTGATGTCGAACAACATGGTGCGACTTGCGTTGGTGACATCGGTGACAAATGATGAGCCCTGAGTCAAATTCCACACGATCCACGAATCAATCGTGCCGAGTGCAAGATCGGCGTTGTTCGGGACATTGCCATGTTTGAGCAACCATTCCATTTTTGATCCCGAAAAGTATGGGTCGAGAACGAGTCCTGTTGTTGCACGGACGAGATCAAGTTGGGGCGCGAGTTGCGAGCATCTCTCGGCAGTCCGACGGTCTTGCCACACGATTGCGCGGCCGTATGGTTTGCTGGTTGTCTTATCCCACGCCACCACTGTTTCGCGTTGATTGGTGATGCCGATTGCAGCGATCGGTTCGGAAACTCTGCTGATCACGTGAGACAGCGTGTGGTGAACGGCTTGCCAGATTTCATTGGCATCGTGCTCGACCCATCCGGGAGTGGGGAAGTACTGGGTGAACTCTTGATACGACGAAATAGATTCACGTCCATCGGCAAACACTGCGCGCGATCGAATTCCTGTGGTGCCCGCATCAATTGCGATAACGACCGGTGTACTCATGGTTTATTGAGATTAGTTTGCAATGCAGGATCAATGTTTCGAGGTTGAACATCTGTTGGTATTCCACACGCTGCAGCAACGATTGACAGACAGGCAACAGCCACGAACCACGTGGTGATGCGGCGCCAATATTGGGTGTGGTTCATGCAGATGATTCGTCGGTGGTCGTAGGGATCTCGATAGGAAGTTCAACAATAAACCGAGCACCGCGGATTCCGTCGGTCCGGTTGGTCGCCCATATGCGGCCACGATGCAATGCCACGTGTTCGCGCGCAAGTGCTAACCCAAGACCCGCCCCTTCTGTGCCAGCGCGACGACCTGCTGCTCCGCCGCGTGAGAAGCGCTCAAAGATGTGATCAAACTCACCTTCGATCAAACCGTCTCCGTCGTCTTCGACAATGATCCACACATGTGTTGGCGGTTCGTCGTTGTGGGCGCGCTGAATCACGACCTTAGGTTTACCGCCACTGTGGATTCGGGCATTGTCGATCAGGTTGGCAATCACTCGCGCGAGTCTTCGCTTATCTCCACGGATGGCAACGAGCGCATCCACGTCGTCGCAGACTATTTCGGTGCGCGGGATGCTGCTGACTGATACCGCTTGCTTCATGAACTCATACAGCGACAGCGGTTCAAGAACCAACCGAATTGCACCGGCGTCAAAACGCGAAATTTCGAGCAAGTCTTCAACGAGACCTTGAAAGCGAAGGACATCGCTTGACAATAAGTCGAGCGCTGCCTGTGATCGCTCGGGCAATTCATCACGTCGTGATTCCATTACTTGCACCGATGCAGCGAGCGTCATGAGGGGGCTGCGTAATTCATGGCTGACATCAGATGTGAACCGCGCATCTCGTTCCACTCGCTGCTGAAGCGTGTTCACCATGTCGTTAAATGCCGATGTCAGTGCTTGCATGTCGGGGTCGTCTGTTGGTTCGAGACGGGTTTCAAGTCGGCCATCGGCAATTGCCCGCGCAGCTTGAGCGGCGTTGGCGAGGGGGCGGACGGCTCGCCGTGAGGCGAACAGTCCAAGCGAAACACCCACCATTGTGGTGATCACCGTTGCAATCAGCAGCGCCAGCTGAAGGCTCTGCAGCGCAGCGCGCACCTCGCGCATGTTGTCAAACTCAAAATACAAAGCATCAACACGTGGTAGTGGTATTCCGACAATCATTGCTTCGCCCTTTGGGGTGTCCACAATCATCAATGCGGCCCGCCCTTGATTCTGCACTCGCTCAAGTAAAACATCTGGGATCATGTCTTGGAGAAATTGTGGACTGCTTGCTGACCATTGGCCTTGCATGAATATCAGCTTGTGGGTGTTGCCGGCTTGGTCAAGTGCAAGAGCAATTTCTTCGGGCGACAGAATTAAATCGTTCTGAGCACGCCGTGCATTGGTGAGAGCCTGATTTGTCTCGGTGTTGATGCGCTGTTCGACAAGATTTGCACGTGTAAATGAATACGTGATTGACGCCAAAACGATGGACAAGATCAGTGCGCCAGCAACAAATATCAACAAAATTCGGTTGCGCAGGCCGATTCGTTTCGGCGTAATTCTGCGCACCAACGTGCGAATGAGTCGTCGCGCTCGAGTGAGGCGATAGCGAGGCGTTGAGGTTTCGGTGAAGATATCGGTCACGACTGCAGGCGATAGCCAAGGCCGCGAACGGTAACAACGTGTGCTGGGTTTGCTGGATCAACTTCAACTTTCATCCGGAGGCGTCGAATATGGACATCCACCAATCGACCGTCGCCAAAGTACCCATATCCCCACACCTTGTCGAGTAGCAGTTCGCGGCTAAACACCCCACCTGGATCGTTGGCGAGTTCGCATAACAATCGGAACTCGGTTTTTGTGAGTTCTACTTCGTGGTTATCGAGCAATACTTTTCCTTCGTCGGGAATGATCTCGAGGTTGCCAAATATCAATTTTGGGTGGCCGGGCTGAGAAGGGCGAACGCGTCGAAGCAACGCACGGATTCGTGCGGCAAGTTCTTTAGGGGCAAATGGTTTGGTCAGGTAGTCATCTGCTCCTGCCTCTAACCCTGCAACAACGTCGTGAGTATCTGCCCGTGCTGTCACCATCACGATGGGGACATTGCTTGACTTGCGAATGGTGCGACACAATTCGAAACCGTCGATTCCGGGAAGCATGATGTCAATGAGCACAACATCTGCTGGATGCGTGCCGAAAAGTGTGATCGCTTCTTCGCCGCTGGCCGCCTCGTCAACCATCCAACCTTCGTCCTCGAGCGCAAGTTTTACTGATGCCCTGATTCGCTCGTCGTCTTCAACTGCCAATACGCGAATACCCACAGTCACAATGTTTACTCCTTCGGGGCGCTGGCGGCGATGATGAGGTTGGACAGCTGGTCGAAGATGGCTGGGGCAGAGACAAGAATCTCGGCCGGGTGGGCACTTTCACCTGCAAAGTCTCCACTGGTGCACCCAGCCTCATGGGCGATCAAAATGCCGGCTGCAATGTCCCATTGATGGAGGTTCTCTTCGAAGTAGGCGTCAAGGCGACCGCAGGCCACGAAACATAAGTCCACTGCAGCAGCACCACCGCGCCGGATATCGCGAATGAGATGAATGAACTTGGCTACTCGGCGGGATTGAATGGTTCGTTGTTCGGGCGAATAACTGAATCCTGTGCACACCAATGCGTGAGAAACGTCTGTTATTTGGTTACAGCGGATGGGCGACCCGTTGAGAAATGCTCCACCTCCGCGAGTTGCAGAAAACATTTCGCCAAGTGCAGGTATGTATACGACTCCAGCAATAGGACCTTGGGCATCGGATGCGCCGATTGAGACTGCCCATGCCGGCAAATCGTAAAGAAAGTTAGTTGTTCCATCAATGGGATCAATGTGCCACGTGATCCCTGACGAGCCCACCACGTTTGCACCTTCCTCGCCAACAATGGCATCAAGCGGGCGTTGTTGGCACAAACCCTCGACGATGAGTTTTTCTGAAGCCTTGTCGAATTCTGTCACCATGTCGGTAGCAGTAGTTTTGGTGTGCACGTGCTGAAGACCTGCCTTGCGACCAGCAAGAGCCATGTCCCCGGCAGTGGTTGCAAGATCGTGTGCGATCTCGAGCAACTCGTGTGCGAGTGACACAGTTATTGCTGTTCTCGATCGGCGAGTTCGCGCCACTCGCCTAGTGCACGCAGTACGAGCACAGCAACGACGCTCATGCCCGCTGCTCCGATTAACGATCCGATCAACATGCCTATTCCATTTGGGACTGCGCATGATCCGGAGCACTGCACATCAACCATTGAGTATCCAATCGATGCACCGGCCAGTCCAGCAATGCAGACTCCGACAAAAGCAAAGATGCGTGCGCGAATACTGGGCAGCGCAGAGAGTGGGCGAGAAGATGTTGCAGATTCGTCGTTCGACACGCTGACAGCGTAGTTGTCGTATCGTGGTGCTTCTAGTGGAGCCCTCAGCAAAGCATTCCTCGCGCACAATTGCCCATGTTGATATGGACATGTTTTTCGTTGCTGTCGAGTTGAGACGTCGCCCCGATCTAGTCGGAAAGCCAGTGGTGGTTGGCGGCGACGGTCGACGCGGAGTTGTTGCGGCGGCCTCGTATGAAGCACGTCGGTTTGGCGTGTTTTCTGCGATGCCATCATCACGTGCTCGACGGCTGTGTCCGGATGCCATTTTTTTACCGGGTGATATGAGTCTGTATACCGAAGTGAGTGCAGCGGTGTTTGACATCTTTCGCGACTACACACCACGTGTTGAAGGCCTGTCTTTAGATGAAGCGTTTTTAGACCTGACGGGTGCATTGAAACTGTTCGGCGATGCTGTCTCGATTGCCGAGTCAATTCGCTCGCGTGTGCGCGATGAAGTGGGATTGGTGTGTAGCGTCGGAATTGGGCCAAGCAAGTTCATTGCAAAACTTGCATCGAAACAGGCTAAGCCCATCGCCGATCAGCAAGGTGTGCGTCCAGGTAAAGGCGTCGTCCAGGTACATCTCGGGGAAGAAATCTCGTTTGTTCATCCGCTTCCGGTGAAGTCGCTGTGGGGAGTGGGCCCAGCGACATTGGAAAAGCTTGAGCGGATAGGTATTAGAAAGGTGTCAGATCTCGCTGCCGTGGACCGTGTGGCGCTTCAGCATTCGATTGGAGAAGCACATGCCAATCACCTCATAGGGCTTGCGCACGGCATCGATCATTCATTGGTCGTAGCCGACCGCGAAGCAAAGTCAATCGGTAACGAGGAAACGTTCGCACATGACGTGTTTGATCGTGGTCAGCTGCGAACGCATTTGGTGAGGTTGGCAGATGAAGTAGCAAGACGTTGTCGCAACGACCAGCAACTGCCACGAACGATCACACTGAAAGTGAAGTTTTCTGATTTTCAAACGGTGACTCGATCGCACACATCGCCAACGAGCATGGTTTCTGCTCAGGCGATGCTTCGGGTACTCAGTCCGTTACTCGAGAGCCTTGATATATCGAGGGGCGTGCGTTTGATCGGAATCAGTACACGAAACTTTGATGAGCACGAACCGCAGTTGAGCCTGTTTGATGATGGGGCATTGACCGCAGATGCCAGTGCGCTCGATGAAGTCTGGGCACCCGCAACGAGAGCAATTGACGATATTCGGGAGCGGTTTGGCGACTCGGCGATTCGACCCGCGAGTACATTGCGGTCCGGGAAACGGCCGGGTACCTCAAAATGGGGTCCTGACGATCCATCTCATGAATAAATAGATTTCGTCCTGCGTTGAGTTGGCGGCCGATTCGTGGAACAATAGGGATGTGCCACTATCTGACGACGAAAAGCGAATCCTGAGTGAACTGGAAGAGCAGCTACAAACTGACACCAAGTTTGCCAATGCTGTTTCTTCATCGGGTCTGTACAGCTATGCAATTCGTAAAGTGCGTTGGGCGACTCTTGGGGTTCTGGTGTCGTTGGTGTTTACGGTGCTCACGTTGCAAATTCACTTCCTCGTTGCGTTTCTTGGCTTCCTTGGAATGCTCGCCTGTGTCTTGGTGATCGAACACCAGCTGCGGGCAATGAGCAAGGCTGGGATGAAAGACGTTGCCGACACCTTGCGCTCTGCGGCCAAAGTGGGTGGCTTTCGCGCGCGCAACATATTTGACCGCGAACAGTAGGCACGTGACCTGAGCGGGTCAACCTTGGGTTACTCGTTGTTGCAACAATGCGACTAGTTTTTCATCTATGAATCCTGCGTATACCCCAGAGGCCGAGGCGTACCGTCTCACCGTTCAGGCGTTTCTTAAAGCCAATCTTCCATCCGATTGGAAAGGCATCGGGACACTTGAGGGCAAGCAACTTGAAGATTTTGTGACGCAGTGGCGCAAGGTGTTGGCAACAGGTGGTTTCTTAGCGATGGGTTGGCCAAAACAGTATGGCGGAGGTGGATTGTCTGCTTTGGAGCAGGTGATTGCTGCCGAAGAGTTCGAGCGCGCGGGTGTGCCAACGGGTGGCTCAAACGATGTGTTCAGCATTCAGATGCTGGGGAACACGCTGTTGTTGTTTGGTACTGAAGAGCAAAAGCAGCATTACCTGCCACGAATCATTGCAGGTGATGATGTGTGGTGTCAGGGATATAGCGAACCGAATGCGGGAAGCGACTTGAGCAATGTGGGGTTAAAGGCAGTGCTCGATGGCGATGAATGGATTTTGAATGGTCAGAAGATTTGGACATCTGCTGGCCACTTAGCCGACCATATCTTCACTCTTGCGCGCACCGATGCTGATGCACCTAAGCACAAGGGCATTTCGTTCTTACTGGTGGATATGCGTCAACCCGGTATCGAGATTCGACCGATCAAAATGATTTCTGGTGAAAGCGAATTCAACGAAGTGTTTTACACCGATGTTCGCGTTCCAAAAGAAAATGTTGTTGGTGGAATCAACAACGGTTGGGCAGTTGCAATGGGATTGCTCGGCTTCGAACGTGGGGAAGCGGCGGCAACTGCACCCATTCGTTTTCAGGCGGAAATTGATCGGTTGTTTGCGCTTGCTCGTGACAAGGGCGTTGCTGACGACCCACGCATTCGTCAACGCTTGGCCAAGTGTTATTCGGTTGTCCAAGTGATGCGCTTTCTCGGTATGCGCACACTCACGCAGTTCTTGAAGGGGCACCATCCTGGTCCAGATGGAGCAATCTTTAAGTTGTACTGGAGCGAGTACCACAAGGTGGTTACAGAGTTGGGTGTGGACATCATGGGCATGGATGCAATGGTGCCATCGGGTCGACGTCCGTCAAGTGCATTCCAAACAGACGATGCAGGTGCAGCAAATGATTCGATGAGCTGGGCGATGACGTTTCTCAATGCCCGTGCAGGAACGATCTATGCCGGATCATCGCAAGTTCAACGCAACATTATTGGCGAAATGGTGCTTGGTTTACCTAAGGAACCAAAGCCGAATTAGTCTGAGCAGATCCACATGATGACCACGATGACCTTCGCCAAATTACTTGCAGCGTTGTTGATGCGCCCGTGGTTATGGGTGACCGCAATTCGTCAGGCGTATCGGCTTGCGCCGTCGCGCTGGTGGACTCGCGCTCCTTATCTTCCGCTGCCTACGCCTGCGTACGTGCAATTCAGAACTTCGACTCAATATGGTGGCCAGCGTCGCGAACCAGAGGTGTACGACATTATTGACTACCTCGAATGGGCGCGCGATTGGCACAGTACGACGAGGTTGAGTCGCCGAGGGCGACGAGGCTAATCATGCGAAGCGCGCTCGTCCTCAACGCAACATACGAGCCGCTGAGTGTCGTATCTGCAAGACGAGCCGTATGTTTAGTTCTGTCCGACAAAGCCGACATCGTTGAAGATGATGGCACAGAAGTTCGCTCCGAGAACTTCTCTTTGCCTGGTCCACTGGTAATTCGACTTCGCTACGTTGTCAAGGTGCCGTACCATCGGCGAACAGCATTGTCGCGTCGAGCAGTGTTTGCCCGTGACGATCACCGTTGTCAGTATTGCGGAGGAGTCGCCGACTCGATTGACCATGTGATGCCACGTTCGCGTGGCGGTATGAATGTGTGGGAAAATGTGACGGCCGCGTGCCGTCCGTGCAACTTGCGAAAGCGCGACCGCACCCCGGAAGAAGCGGGAATGAAACTTGCGAGCCAACCACATGCGCCGCGAGAGTTGGCGTGGATTTCGGTATCAGTTGGGCGAGTGCCCGACGTGTGGAAGCAATATCTTGCTCACGCCTCATAGCCGCAATTGGAACCAGGTTCACGAAACGATCTCAGCAGGTGAACAGCACCTTCGTGAACTTCCTGCACAACGTGGGATCTGGAATATTGACGTAACGCGCCCAGCATTGGTGTTGGGCTCACGTCAACACGAGACGTTGCTCAATACACAGCGTTGCGCTCTCGATGGGATTGACATCGTGCGCCGCCGAAGTGGTGGAGGTGTTGTCTACCTAGCACCAGGTGAGCAGGTATGGATTGACATTGTGATCCCGCGCGGCGATGCACTGTGGAGCGACGACGTCGCACAAGCATCGTGGTGGCTTGGCGAAACCTGGAGTCGTGCCCTTCGTGGCCTCGGCATCAATGGTCTTGATGTACACCGCGACTCAGTACGCAGTGATGCGTGGGGTGAACTGTTGTGTTTCGCTGGTGTAGGGCCAGGTGAGGTGGTATCAACACATACCGACCAGCGCCCAAAGTTAGTGGGAATCAGTCAGCGGCGGACTCGCGACTACGCACGCTTTCAATGCACGTTGTATATGAAGTGGAACCCACATCACGTTGCGCACTATTTCGCATCACTGCCAGGCGCGGTTGATGACGTAGTTCCTCGTGTGGCCACGATTGATGCTGATGCTTCGACCATCGTCGAAACATTCGTCGCACATCTGCCTCGTTGAGAAATTAATTTTCCACGCCATCTGGCGTTGTGCTGCATAAGTGTCGTTTATGCCAATAAATACTGCGTGATCTGGGCATTTCCATGTTTCAAAAAAAGTGGGGGAAAGTGGTGAGAAATACACCTAAGTGGGGGAAAGTGGGGATAATCTGTATCTCGTTGATCCGGAGTGCGGACTCCTTTCAACGGCAGCAATTCAAGGGAAAGCAATCCCCACAAGGGTTTGCTAGGGCAAGCGGAGGAAAACAGTGTTTGTTGGAGTGCATGAACGACAGCTAGACCCAAAGGGTCGCTTGGCGTTACCTGCCTCCTTTCGCCCCCGCCTCGAGCCACGATGCTTTCTATCCATTGGTCGTGACAAGTGCGTCGACATCTTGACCGCAGAGGCATTTGAGTCCGCAGCACGGGACTCGATGGAAAAGGTCCGCAATGGTGAGATGTCGCTCAACCAGCAACGTGCACAAGCCAGTAACACCTTTGAGGTTGCCATTGATGCACAAGGTCGCATCAACATCGAAGAAAAGCTTCGTGAATATGCCGGCCTGACCCTCAACTCGCGCGTAGTCGTGAGCGGTTCATTTGATCGTGTTGAAATTTGGAACCCAGAGCGTCATGACCGCGTCGTGACCATGGGCATTGAACAAATCGCCGGATCAGGCGAGTAGCGGTAAAGGAGCACATCGACCACCTTTCACCCCTTGTCAGCGAATCGCACATATCCGTTTCGCTGTACTGCAGTCCTTCGGTCAGCACGATGGACAGCCCCAACTCCGCCCGCTTCCATTTCGTCGAATCGGGGAGACATCCCGACGGCAACGCCGGCCGAGGGACTGCAGTACATCGAAACGATCGCGGTTACGGGCAAGAAAAAGCATCGACACTGCACCATGAACACTCTCGCTACTGACTCAACTTTCAATCATGACCCTGTAATGGCTGCCGAAATCGTGGAGCTGTTTGGCAGCGTTCCCCACGGAGTAGTGGTCGATGCGACATTGGGTGGTGCTGGTCATACAACGCGACTACTCAACACCTATTCCTGGATGACGGTCATGGGGATTGATCAGGACCCTTTTGCTATTCGGCACGCACACACCATTGCTCCTGACTTTGGCGGACGTTTGATCGTTCAGCAAGGTCGGTTCGACGGCATTGCTGAGTATTTGATGAAGCATGAGATCGCAGGAATTTCGGGAGCGCTGTTTGACCTGGGCGTTTCGTCGCCACAGTTTGATGAAGCGGATCGTGGGTTTTCATATCGCCACGACGGTCCACTCGATATGCGCATGGACACGACGCAAGTGTTTTCTGCGGCCGATGTCGTGAATGGTTATGAAGTTCAGCAACTGGCAGACGTGTTGCGAGATCATGCCGATGAGCGATTTGCGTTTCGGATTGCTACGGCGATTGTTGCAGCGCGCCCTGTGACATCGACACAACAACTTTCTGAGATCGTGTCAGCGGCAATTCCTGCACCTGCACGTCGCACGGGTGGACATCCAGCCAAACGAACATTCCAAGCCATTCGAATTGAAGTGAACAAGGAACTCGAAATCCTGCCACGAGCGTTAGCAGGAGCGATTGCGGCAACTCACGTGGGTGGCCGGATTGCTGTGTTGTCGTATCACTCGGGCGAGGACCGCATTGTTAAACAAGCCTTCCGAGATGCAGAACGCAACCCAGATGTTGCAACGATTGCTTCGCCTTTTCAACACCACGGATCTGCAGGGAAGCTTGTGAAAAAAGTGCGTGTGCCTGAACATGCAAGTGCAAGCGAAATTGAACGCAACCCCCGCGCATCATCTGCGCGACTTCGGGTTATCGAAAAGGTCGGCTGCTGAGATGGCGTTAGCGATTAATCCCCAACGGGTGCCGCAACGGCAACCTCGCGGTGTTCAATCGATACCCCCTGAACGCCATCTCACAGTCATCCCTGGAACATCAAAGCGAACCATTGTGTTCTTTAGCACCATGGTGCTGGGATTGTTCGTCGTGGTGTCGTCGGTAATTGGATTACAGGCCTATATCGCTGGTCAGCAACTCAAACTTGATCGCGTGACGAGCGAGATTCGTCTTGCCACGGCATACAAGCTCGAGTTGCAGCAGCAACGAGCAGAGTTACTCTCTCCCGAGTACCTGCGCGCAAAGGCAAGTGAAATGATGATGTCACCTGGTCTTGGTTCGAAGTTTGTTGAAATTCCTCAGGATGCAGTTGCAGCAGTAGTGATTTCAACTGGAGATATGGATCCAAGGTTTGCCGATCCGTCTGGAGTTCCGTCATTGAATCCACTTGCGAATCTTGGTCAGAAACTGACCCAAGGCATTCAGGCGGGAGGTGAGCAGCCGTGAGTATTGCAGCAGGATCTCGTGGACGTCGCTACGAACAGCCACGTGCTGGTGACATGGCGCGCAATGCGGCACGCAATACGGCACGCGTATTGACTGAAGATTTACGACCAGGAAAAATCAAACACCGCATTGTGTATGTACGTGTTGTCGTCGCACTGCTACTTGTCCTAATGATGGGCCGCACCGGCTATTTGCAAACGATTGGTTCGGCTAAGTACCGCGAAGCAAGCGTTGCTCAGCGAACCAGAATCAACACAATCAAAGCCGACCGTGGGGCGGTGCTCGACCGCAATGGTCTTGAGCTTGCCATTGCTGTTCCGGCGCGCACAGTGTTTGCTGATCCGCGTGAAATCGAGGATGGAATCGGAACTGCGCGGGCATTATCTGTTGCACTTGCGTTGAATCCAGAGCAGGAGGCCGCATTGTCTGAGCGACTGCAGAACCGCTCGTCAAGCTTTGTCTATATTGCACGCCAAGTAACCCGAGAGGTTGCTGATTCACTACTTGCGCTCAATCTGCTCGGTGTTTCCTCGTATTCAGAACCAACTCGTGCACTCACGAGTGAAGGTTTGCGCGCCTTGGTGGGACGCACTGACCCCGATGGCATAGGAACCTCTGGGCTAGAAGAACAGTTCAACGAGTTACTTGCTGGAGTTAATGGCAGACAGGTTCGCGAAGTCAGTGCAAAAAATCAGTCGATGCCGGCCACCAATGATCAAAGTGTTCCCGCGATACCTGGCAAGACGCTCGTCACCACCATTGATCGCAATATTCAGTTTCAGGTAGATGGCATTCTTGCTCAGCAGATTGCCCGAATTAATGCACGAAGCGGAACAGCGATCGTGATGGACTCCGCAACAGGTGAGATTTATGCACTATCAACGTTGCGACGCAACGAGGATGGAAGTTATTCGGCCGACGCTGGCAACCTTGCAGCAGTTGAAGCCAATGAGCCAGGTTCGGTTGCAAAAGTTTTTAGTATTGCCGCTGCGATCAACGAAGGTGCTGTGGATTCGGGGACAGTGTTCACGGTGCCTCCAACATTTATTGCCAATAAGGGCACCAAGTGGGAGCAACGGATCAATGATGCCTATCCCCACGGTATTGAAGACATGACTGTTCGAAAGATCATTGTTGACTCTTCCAACGTCGGCACCTTGATGATTGGTAACACCATCGGCCCTGACAAATTGCACGAATACCTATTGTCGTTTGGATTTGGCGCAAAGACACCAATTGATTTTCCAGGTGAGACAAAAGGAATCTTGCAGTCGGCAGACAAGTGGGCTGGAGCACGAAAGTTCACCACTTCGTATGGTTATGGGTATTCGACAACTGCTTTGCAGATGATTGCTGGTGTCAATGTTGTTGCCAATAACGGCAACTATGTCGCACCGCGGTTGGTGACAGCAACCGTGTCAAAAGATGGCATAAACGAGTCGATTCCTGCTACCGAACAACGGGCGGTGATTACGCCAGAGACGGCGGCGGTGATGCGAACGTTGATGTCGGACGTGGTGTGCTTTGGCACGGCAAAGCTTGGAAAAGTTCCGGGCATGACCGTTGCTGGGAAGACGGGAACAACCTACAAGCGTCAAGACAACGGCACATATATTGCCGATGACGGATCGCGCTCTTATTACGCTTCGTTCGTTGGTTTTGTCCCAGCGCTACAACCTCGATTCACTGTTTTGGTTTCAATTGATGAGCCGAATGCTGACTCGATGGATCGCTTCGGTGGCACAGCAGCCGCACCCGTATTTGCAAATATCTCACAAGTGCTGATCAATGAGTTAGATATTCGTCCCGATGCAACAGATCTTGGTTGCTCTACACAACGTCCGGCAGACCTCGGACCAAAGCGTTAGTTATGACTGACTCGCCGGTTGCGTCCGGCCACATGGACATCAGCGATCTGGTTCGCATTTCCGGACTGGTGGAGCGTGGTGTGTTAACTCGAGTGGTGGGGGGTGGCTGTGAAATTCTCGACGTGACTCACACCTCACAGGAAGTCACACGTGGCTCACTGTTTTGCTGCGTCATAGGCGGAAAACACGATGGTCACGAATATGCCGAACAGGCAATTTTGGCTGGGGCATCGGCGTTACTGGTGCAACGAGAGCTATCCGTTTCAGTACCGCAGGTGGTGGTAACTGATGTTCGGGTTGCGATGGGTTTGATGTCTGCTGCATTGCGTAACTTCCCGAGTCGTCAGATGATGGTGATTGGCGTGACGGGTACGAACGGCAAGACCACCACTGCGCAGTTGCTGGGCAACGTGCTCAGTGAACACGGACTGAATACACGTGTCCTTGGCACCTTGAGTGGTGAGCGAACAACAATGGAATCAACTGACCTACAACGAATGCTTGCACGGTTTGTTGACGAAGGTGTGCAGGCAGTGGTGATGGAAGTGACTTCACATGCGATGGTGCTTCAGAGAGTCGTTGGTACCTCGTTTGCTGCTGCAGTATTTACGAATTTGTCACAGGATCATTTGGACTTCCATCACACGATGGAGCAGTACTTTGCGGCAAAGGCATCGCTGTTCACTTCTGAGTTCACGCACCATGGTGTGGTGAATGGCGATGATGTCTATGGTCAGTTACTGATTGACTCTGCAACTGTTGCAATGTATCCGTATTCGGAAGATGATGTTCGCGATGTAGTGGTGACCCCACGTCATCACAGCTTCACCATCGATGGGCATCAATGTGTGGTGCCACTAGGTGGAAGGTTTAATCTGCACAACTCGCTCGCGGTAATTGCATCCGCGCAGCTTCTCGGCGTGCCGTTGTCGACAATAATTCGTGGGTTGGCAGCAACTTCAGCAGTCCCTGGACGATTCGAAGCAGTTTCGGTCGGCCAAAGTTTTGATGTCATTGTTGATTATGCACATACACCTGACGCATTGGAACGAGTGCTGAGGACTTTGCGCGAATCAGTCGGCAACTCTGCAAAAATTATTGTGGTGTTTGGCTGTGGCGGAGATCGCGATCAGCACAAGCGTCGGCTCATGGGACAAGTCGCTGGATCGTTAGCAGATGGTGTAGTGATCACGTCGGACAATCCTCGTTCAGAATCTGCAACAGCAATCGCTGCAGAAATCAATGCTGGAGTTGACTCGTCAGATTCGCATAAAGTGATTGGAGTTGAGTTAGACCGTCGAACAGCGATAGCAAAAGCCTTTGATGCTGCGAAGACGGGTGATGTGGTCGTGATCGCAGGGAAAGGTCATGAACGCACGCAAACAATTGGTGTAGAGAATTTTCCATTTAGCGATGTTGCAGTCGCTCGTGAGTTACTGGGAGCACATTCATGATTGCAGTGTTGATCGCTGGCGCAGTGGGGATGCTTGTCTCGCTTGCTGCGACGCGCCTATTAATTGGTTTCTTTGAGCGCCTTGGCAAAGGCCAACCAATTCTTGGGGCCGAAGATCATGGACCCGTGCATCAAATGGCCAAGCAGGGGACACCCACAATGGGCGGAATTGCAATTTTATTCGCTGCATTTTTTGGTTGGCTTGCAGCCCACCTACGAGGGGGACTGCCATTTTCAGATCAAGCAGCCATTATTTGGTTGACGGTATTTGTCTTGGCGTCAATTGGTTTCATTGATGACTATCTGAAAGTGAAACGCCAACATAATCGTGGAATTTTTTGGAAGAAAAAGGGTTGGATCACATTCGGCATCACGATTGTGTTGATGTTTATCCTTGCGTCAACAACTGGCGTCGCTCAGACAATCTCATTCACACGAGCAGTAAGTCCGGGATGGGAGCTGTCGGGACCACTGTTCATTGTGTGGACTGCGGTCATGGTGTGGAGCACCACGAACGCAGTCAACGTCACTGATGGGCTTGATGGTCTCGCTGCTGGTTCTGCATTATTTGGATTCCTAGCATTCACCATCATTGCGTATTGGGCATTTCGTAACCCGAAAATTTATGACATCGTGAACCCGCTCGACTTGGCAGTGTTGTCGGCAGCACTTGCAGGTGCGTGTGGTGGCTTTTTGTGGTGGAATGCTGCTCCAGCACGAATATTCATGGGTGATGTTGGCGCACTTGGTCTAGGCGCTGCGCTTGGCACGCTTGCAGTAACCACGAATACCCATTTGATGCTTCCAATTATCGCCGGTATCAATGTTCTCGAAGCAGGTTCGGTGGCTGTGCAGATGGGCGTGTTTAAGGCTTCAGGTCGAAAGAAGCGGTTGCTGAAGATGTCGCCGATTCATCACCACTTTGAATTAAGTGGATGGCCAGAGACCACGGTGATTATTCGTTTCTGGATCATCTCAGGAATCTGTGTCGCGACAGCAGTTGCTATTTTTATTGCCGACTTCACCAACCAAGTATCGCGATGACCAACGCGCCAAACACTGTGTTTGTGTTTGGTTTGGCAGTTGCTGGTCGTGCGGTAGCCAAAGCGCTAGCGACACGTGGAATGACGGTGAGTGTGGGCGACGATTCGTTTAATCAGGAACATCGTGACTTTGCTCGCGAAATTGGCGCACACGTCGTTGATGTAACCAATGCGTCGGAGTTGCAATCTGTCATGAGTTCCAATGGCATCCTCGCGCCAGCACCTGGTGTGCCCGAAAATCACTTCGTCATCCGTAGTGCTCGTGAACATCACGTGTCGATTCAGTCTGAAATTGAAATCGCATATCGCATTGAGCAACATCGGCCAGGTGGTTCACGGCCAATGGTTGCCGTCACTGGAACAGATGGAAAGACATCCACAACGCTGATGGCTAACGCGATTCTTAATGCATCAGGGTTTCAATCTGAGGCAGTAGGAAATACTGAGATCCCTCTCATTGACTCACTTGCATCTCAGGCAACTGCGTTTGCTGTTGAGTGCTCAAGTTTTCGCCTGGAACACATTGATACGTTTCGTGCGCAAGCATCTGCGTGGCTCAATATTGCCCCTGATCACTTGGACTGGCACAGCAGTTTTCAGAAGTACTTTGAATCTAAAGCAAAAATGTGGGCCCACTGTGTGTCTACTGATGTTGCCGTTGCACCTGTAAGCGACCCGCGAATACTTGAGGTTGCGCATGGAAGTAGGGCCCGTGTTGTCACCTTTGGCCTTTCTGATGGTGATTACTGTTTGCGTGATGGCCAACTCGTTGGTCCACGCGGGGTGATCATGGCTGCGTCTGACATGCAGCGGTCATTGCCACACGATGTTTCGAATGCTCTTGCCGCTGCGGCCGTGTGCATCGAGTCTGGTTTGTCGACAGAGTCACAAGTTGCTGCAGCGCTCATGTCGTTTACCAATGCCGCGCATCGAATCCAATTCGTGCGTGAACTTGATGGTGTTCGATGGTTTAATGATTCAAAAGCAACGAGCCCTCACGCAGCAAGTGTTGCGTTGAAGTCATTTGCGCACGTGGTGCTGATAGCGGGTGGCAAAAATAAGGGATTAGACCTTTCGCAAATGGCATGCGAGCCCGAGCGCATGCGTGCAGTTGTGGCAATTGGTGCGTCGGCTCCAGACATTGCCCACGCATTTTCTGGAGTGTGCACTGTGGAAGTCGCCGAATCGATGAAGGGTGCAGTAGCGAGTGCTCGTGTGCTTGCCCAACCGGGTGATGTTGTGCTGTTGTCGCCAGGATGCACCAGTTACGACTGGTACTCAAACTACGGTGAACGTGGCGATGACTTCATGAATTGTGTCAATCAACTATCTGAACATCGTCTCTAGGAGGACATTATGGTGACCAATGCTTCAACTTCACTCAGCCCGGCGCAGCGCCGGCGCGCCGTCCTCGACAAAAAGGGCGTTGGTTCGATGCGTCGTCTCACATCGGCGGTTCCAAACAAGGTGTTCTGGGGGATCCTTGCCGTAACCACGCTGCTCATGGTGTTTGGTTTGATGATGGTGTTGTCGGCGACATCAATTGAGGCAGTCAACCGTGGCGGATCGCCGTGGGCAATGTTTCAAAAACAATTCATGTGGGCCACCTTTGGCATGTTTGCTGCATGGTTTACCTACCGCATGCCGTATCACCAGTGGCACAAGTTTGCCAAGTACGCGTTGTGGGCTTCGTATGGACTGATGGCATTGCCAATGGTTCCTAGCGTGGGACTCGTCATCAACGGAGCACGCGCTTGGGTCGCGCTTGGGCCCGTTCGCTTTCAGCCTTCAGAGATTTTGAAGGTGACATTGCTGTTGTATTGCGCAAGTGTGCTTTCGCGTCGGCGAGCAGAAATGACCGATTGGCGACGCACCTTGAAGCCAGTTATGACAGCGTGGGCAATCACCATTGCCTTGTGCATTGTGTTGCAGAAAGACTTGGGTGCCGCAATCGTATTTACCTGCATCGTCATGGCGACGTTGTTTATTGCAGGTGCTCCGATTCGCTGGATGAGCGCAATGACAATTTCGTTTCTCGTTGTTGCTACAGGATTGGTGCTTACGAGCTCGCGATTGCAGAATCGATTCTTCGCGTTCACCGACCTAGAAGGAAACAAGGGCCACTGGGCCTATCAAGTGTGGCAATCGGTGATTAGCATCGCTAACGGTGGCGTTACCGGAGTGGGTATTGGTGAAGGCACAGGAAAATGGGGATATGTCCCATTGGTGCACAGCGATTTTATTTTCGCAATCATCGCAGAGGAATTTGGCTTGATCGGAACAGTCGGAGTGATTGGTGGTTTTGTACTGTTGCTCAGCCTTGGTACGCAGGCCGCGCTCGGTGCACGCGATCACTTTGGCGCGTTGTTGGCTGGTGGAATCACAACATGGTTGTGTGTGCAGGCGTTGATCAATATCGGAGGAGTAATCGGCGCGATGCCCGTAACTGGTCTCACATTGCCCTTGATGTCATATGGCGGTTCATCGTTATTTATGACACTTGCGGCAGTTGGGCTGTTGCTGAATGTTGCGCGTAATATGAAGTAGTTCATGACTGCATCTGCTTTGTCCACCTTTGCCGTGATTACTGGCGGTGGCACGAGCGGGCATGTTGTGCCAGCCATTGCCATCGCCGAGTTACTGATCGATCAGGGTTATTCGCCAAATCAGATTCATTATGTTGGTTCAACTCGTGGCGTCGAGTCAGCAATGATTCCTGATCTCGGAATCGGCTATTCATTGCTGACGGTAGATGGTTTGCAGCGCGGACTTTCACTGCGCAAGATCCGTCGCAATATCACTATGGTGTCCACCTTGCTGAAGGCGAATCGCCAGGCTAAAGGGCTACTCATGTCATTGCGACCACAGGTTGTGGTGTCGGTCGGTGGATACGCAAGCATTCCAGCGTGTCGGGCTGCTCGTGCGTTACAGATTCCCGTTGTTACCTGTTCGTATGATCGTCGACCTGGACTTGCAACAAAAGTTCAGTCTCGTTATGCGTTCGCCTCGGCGGTTGCATATGAAGGCGGTTCGCTGCCGAGAGCGATTGTTACGGGTGCGCCCGTGCGTCGAGCGCTGAGGGTGGCGCAGTTGGCTGAACTGCGCGATGCTGCACGTGCTCAACTGGGGATCGGCTCCGGTGATCGTGTGGTGCTGGTGATGGGTGGCTCCCTTGGTTCTGCGGTCTTGAATGCCGCAACCGAGCATCTCGTCAAAAATCTTCATGGCAGCCAACACACATGCGTTGTCCACATTGCAGGCGAACGATATATGCACCAGATTGCCCTTCCCGTGCGAGTAACCCATGACAACGGAAACCTTGCCTATCTGCGGTTGGCATATTCTGCCGACATGGTCAGCATGTACGCGGCAGCAGATGTCGTTGTGTGCAGGGCAGGGGCGAGCACAATTGCTGAGATCGCGACGGTTGGCGTGTGTTCCGTGTTGATTCCCTGGAAGGACGCCGCAGAGAATCATCAGCTCGTCAATGCGCGTTGGCTTACCGATCACGATGCTGCATTGCTGATGGAAGAAAGCACCATGACGCATCATGATGTTGTTGCTGTGATTGAGCGTCTTCTTACTGACGATGACCGGCGAATGGTGATTGCGCAAAACGCTAAGACGTTAGGAAGTACACATCGTGACAGCAAGATTGTCGATGTAATTAATGACGCCGCGAAAAGTCGGCAATTGCAATGAGCGCCATGTTTGATCTATCGACCCCCCGCAGGGTTCATGTGGTTGGAGTGGGAGGGCCGGGAATGAGTGCTATTGCCCAGGTACTGACACAGATGGGCAATGTTGTTTCGGGAAGCGACGTGCGCGAATCCGGTGTGATCGAGCGACTCCGCGCATTAGGTGTTGCTGTCACTATCGGACATGACCCTCGAGTCGTGCATGGGTGTGATGTGGTCACCGCCTCATCTGCCATTCCGCAGGGCAATAGCGAACTACATGAGGCAACAACGCGGGGCATAACAACACTGACGCGTGCGCAGATGCTGGCAGCGATATGTGCCGCGAAGGAAACCATTGCGGTCGCGGGCACTCACGGCAAAACCACAACTTCATCGATGTTGATGACGGTGATGGCGGGCGCTGGTTTGTCTCCCAGTTTCATTATTGGTGGCGATGTCCGCGAACTTGGTGTCGGTGCGGCTTGGAATTCGGGAAAACACTTAATTGTCGAAGCAGACGAAAGCGATGGCACTCACGAGCAGTTGCCGATTTCAGCAACCATTTTGACCAACATTGATCTTGATCATCTTGATCACTTTCAGTCGTTCGAGCGTTTACTGGAAAGCTTTTCTCGTTACCTCAGTTCGGTGCCAGGAACCAAAGTCGTGTGCGTCAATGATGAACACATCGCGGTGATGGTGAAGTTGTTGCAGTCCACGGTTGGACTGACCACCTATGGAATTGATGTTGACGCCGATGTTGTTGGAAGCAATCTTGAGTTTGCGCACGGTGGCTCGCGCTTTACGGTGTCTATGAATGGTGGCGTTCTGGGGGAAGTGTCGTTGCGCCTACGAGGTCGACATAACGTACTTAACGCTCTCGGTGTGATTGCCATGTCGATGAGGCTTGGTATCTCGTTTGCGCATATCCAAGAATCTCTTGCAGGTTTTGGCGGGGTAGTACGTCGATTTGACCTTCGCGGTACTGATGGTGGCGTAACGTTTGTTGATGATTACGCCCATCTTCCCAATGAAATCGCAGCAGTATTAGGCAGTTGTCGCGACTCGACCGATTCATGGAAGCGCATCGTCGCAGTTTTTCAGCCGAATCGTTTCAATCGGATGAGCGTTATGTCTGAAGCGTATGCGGGGTGTTTTTTGGATGCAGACGTTGTGGTCGTGACTGATATTTACTCTTCAGGTACCGCGCCAATTGCAGGCGTTACAGGAAAGCTTGTTGTAGATGCTGTTATTGCAGCACATCCATCAACGCACATCGAGTGGAAGCAGTCGCGAATTGAGTTGATTGAGTATCTGGCTACCGAGTTACGTGCTGGCGATCTGTGCATCTCGATGGGATGTGGCGATATCCAATCGCTGCCCGATGAAGTGATGATTCGGCGTAGTCAGATGCGAGGTGCGCAGTGACCACGCCTGCGCAGTTGCGTAAGCCTGCATCTCCTGATGCTCTTGAGGAGGCCTTTGGATTGCTTGGTGGCCGAGCCAAGCGGGATGTGTCGCTTGCTCAGTACACCACGTATCGAGTGGGTGGGTCCGCTGCTCTGCACATGCACATCACCACCATTGATGATCTGTATGCGGTGAGTTCGATGTTGGCACAAGTTGATCTGCCACTCTTGGTGATTGGACGTGGAAGCAACTTGCTGGTTGCAGACAGTGGTTTTTCTGGTCTAGCGCTCACCATGGGTGGAGTAGCCGACTACGTCGATTTGCCCGATCGCTCGCACGACCCAGATGTTGAGCCGATTGCGCTGTTTGGTGGCTCAATTGCACTGCCGGTTGCAGCACGGCAGAGCGTGGCTCGCGGACTTAAAGGATTTGAGTGGGGCGTTGGTGTACCTGGTTCGATCGGTGGAGCAGTACGAATGAACGCCGGAGGCCATGGATCGGATATGGCCTCATCGTTGACATCGGTACGAATCTTCCACCTACGCAAGGGCATGGAAGCCCATGTCCAGGCTGTTGATTTAGGTCTACGTTTTCGCGGGTCAGCTCTTGATGACCACCATGTTGTGCTGAGCGCAACTGTCGATTTGGAGTGGTCGGCCAACGTGGAAGCGTCGGAAACCGAATTGCAGGAAGTGGTGAAGTGGCGCCGCGAAAATCAGCCGGGCGGACAGAATGCAGGTTCGGTATTTGTTAACCCCGAGCCGGGGCGTGTGTCGGCCGGTGCGGTCATCGATGAACTTGGGTTGCGAGGCTTGCGCATTGGTTCGGCACATGTTTCAGAAAAGCACGCAAATTTTATTCAAGCCGATGAGGGTGGCAGCGCTCACGATGTGGTTGCGTTGATGGCCCATGTACGCAAACGCGTACGTGAAGAACGTGGCTATGCACTGCGAAGCGAGATTCGTTTAGTTGGGTTCGAGGACGAAACCGATCCAGACGTTGTTGATTTGTTGAATAAGGACTCCGAATTTGGGGTGTCAACTATTCGCCTTGAACAGGTGTTCACGAAGGCAGTTGTAGTTGACCCAGTTGATGCATCTATCCCACTGTCTGTGCTCGATGGAAATGTGGTTCGCATTGTTGATGCTGAAGTGTCGGCAGAAGTCTTAGACGAATTGGCGGATGCATTTGGCCGTGATACGACGCGCGATATCACCATCGATCTTCCGCAACCTGAAGTAACAGCAAATAACGAGCGGGTAGTGATTGTTGACGATGACTTGCGCATCGTTACTGACGACGATTTTCCCGCAGACACCATGTCGCAATCGGTACACCGTGCGCCAACATCAACTCGAATAGCAATTATTGATGAAGATGTGGATGCTGGCTCACTGGCCGTAACCGATGATGATCCATCGGTGGTGGGCAGTGCAGCTTCGTGGTCGGAATTATCAGCCAGTCGACGGACGGTGAATTGGTTCAAACGACTTATTGCATTTCGTGGAGTATCAAAGCGAAAAAAGATTTTGATTGTTGGGTCTTCGTTCGTGGCGATTGCGATTCTTGCAATGATTATTTTGGCTTCGCCGATAGTGGCAGTGCGGCAAATTGATGTAGAAGGAGTCAAGTACGCAAACAGGGCGCTAATCGAAACAGTGTCAAAAACGCTGCGTGGTAAATCGGTGTTAACTGCTGACACCGCTGCTGCACAAAAGTTGTTGGAAACTGATCCGTGGATTGAGTCCGCCAGAATCAAGACCTATCTTCCCAGCCGGGCCGTAATCGAAATCAACGAACGAATTCCGGCTGCATGGTTTTTGGGCGTGGACAACCAGGCGAGGGTGATTGATCAAGATGGTCGCGTGCTTGCTGTGCTGAACGGCCGACCGACGGAATACATGTTGATCGATGGAATCGGGCCAAACCTGGTAGCGGGTGCGATGGCCTCAAATTCGTATACCGCAGCCGCGCAACTCGCGGTCTCGTTACCCGAAGAAATTCGACCGGTAGTGAAGAGCATGGGCGTTGATGGTCCCAATCAGGTGACCATGACCTTGTTGACGGGTGCGGTTGTCCGCTTCGGCGAACCAGTCGATCTGCGCAACAAGCTTGTCAATGTGGTGGTCATCTTGCGCCGACAAGACATCAACCAGATTGCAGGTATTGATGTGTCGTCGGGAACCCCCGTCGTCACCTCGCCGTAACCACCACATGAGGCTTCCCGTATGGGTCGTTCCCGTCAACTAGCCTGTTAGGGACGTCTTTTACGTACGTCCTTACATGTGTGTCTAACGGAGGATTGAACAATATGGCTGGTGCACCGCACAATTTCTTGGCAGTGATCAAGGTGATCGGCGTAGGCGGCGGAGGTATCAACGCTGTTCAGCGAATGATTGACTCTGGCATGAAAGGT
>LIAZ01000005.1 GCA_001438985.1 Acidimicrobium sp. BACL17 MAG-120823-bin42
GGCTCCAACATCGCCAGATCCGATATGTGACCAAGCCTCTGCGCCTGGAATAACCGCGTGTGTCATAGGTATTTCTCCTGTCAAGATGACGATAGTTGACGCGGTGGTTGAATGAACTGGTGACTTCGTCAATGCGCAAAGTTGAATACTCGGCAGTCACCGCTTTTGCCCCTGTTTTTGCGCTATTCCCTGTGTGGCTTGGCGCTGTGGCGTTGCTGTGGATTCCGTTTGTTTTGCTTTTTGATGTGCCGTTTGTGCTTTTTGCGGCCGCTGTTTTTTTATTCGGGATTGTTCTGTTTTCTCGCCCCGTGCAGCGAATTGTGTTCGTTCGCATGCTCGGTGCTCGCCAACCCACCGAATTAGAACGCGCCAACCTCGCACCAGCATGGAAGACCGTCGAGCAGCGCGGATCAATACGACCTAACAGGTTCGTGCTTGCAGTTGCCGATATCGATGACATCAATGCATTTGCATGTGGTGGTCACATGCTCGTGGTTTCTTCATTTGCCATTGAACACCTCACTGAAGACGAACTCTCTGGAGTGCTCGCACACGAACTCAGCCACCACCTTGGCGGACACACCATTGCACTCACCATTTCACAATGGATGAGTCTGCCGATCCTGGGTCTTGCTCAACTTGGAATGCAAGTGCGCGATGTCGGTGTCAGCATTGCTAAACGACTTGAAGATGAATACCCAACATTCAAATTGATTGGGTGGCTTGTCAATGTTGTGCTTACTGGTTTGTCGCGCATCTTGTTGATTGGATTTTTAATGGCGCAATCCCTTGGCGAAATCGTCGGACGCAGCGCAGAGTTCCAAGCCGACAAACGTGCACACGCCATGGGATTTGGTCCCGAACTTCGCTACGCCCTCACCCGCGTAATTAATCACACCCCAGAGACCGTGCCGACAAAGTTTTTGTCGCGTGTGCTGTTGTCACATCCGCCAGCAATCGATCGCGTGGCTCGGCTTGACGCAATGCTCAACAGGTAGCGTGAGCGTTGATGTCGGCAACAAGTTCCCCCACCGCGTTTCTCCATGTCGCAACAGGGAAACCTGCTGAACACACACCCGTGTGGTTCATGCGCCAAGCAGGTCGCAGTCTTCCCGAATACCGCGCAGTGCGTGGCGAAGGCAGCATCCTAGATGCAATCAAACAACCCCGATTAGCCGCAGATATCACGTTGCAGCCTGTTGCCCGATACGGCGTAGATGCCGCAGTGTTGTACAGCGACATTGTGGTTCCCGCTCACGCAGTTGGGTTTGGTATTGATGTTGCTCCTGGAACAGGCCCCGTTGCCGAACATCCATTTCGTACTGCATCCGACTTGCAACGGCTACGACCACTCGAACCCGAAACCGACACACCATACGTGCTTGACACCGTGCGCATGCTTACAGCCGAATTGCGTGTTCCATTACTTGCGTTTGCTGGAGCCCCATTTACCGTAGGCAGCTATCTCGTCGAAGGTAAACCGAGTCGTGACCACCTCATCACAAAGCAGATGATGCGCGACGAGCCAGCGCTGTGGCATTCACTAATGCAACGCATTGCCGAACACTCTGTTGCTTCAATTCAAAGCCAACTAGATGCTGGTGCCCGAGCATTTCAATTGTTTGATTCATGGGCCGGCACGCTCACTCGTGACGAGTACCGCCTCATGGTGCTTCCCCATTCAACTTTTGTATTTAGCCAACTCGCGCAGTCGCATCCTCATGCACCAGGAATTCACTTCGGTCTCGGTTGCGATCATCTTCTTGAAATGATGAAAGAAGCTGGAGCAAACATCGTTGGACTTGATTGGCGAACATCAATCCGTGATGCGCGTCAACGTCTAGGTGCCGACACCATCGTGCAAGGAAATCTCAATCCCGAGCTCGTACTAGGCGATATCGCCACTGCGCTTGCAGGAACCGATGCAGTGCTTGCTGATAACAGTGGGCATCCTGGCCACATTTTTAATCTCGGACATGGTGTTCAGCCACCAACCAACCCCGACGTGCTCGCTGCAATTGTTGAACACGTACACAACAACACGAAACGGTAAACACATGAACAACACAACCGCAGTGCTCCTAATGGCATACGGAACGCCTCGCAGTACCGAAGAGATACTTCCTTATTACACCGATATTCGTCGTGGTCGAGTGCCAACCGACGAACAACTCGCCGACCTCACCGCTCGATATGACGCAATTGGGGGAATCTCTCCGCTTGCAGCACGAACTGAAGCACAACGTGATGCCCTGCAACAGGCCCTCAATGAGCGCTCACCAGGTGAGTTTCATGTGCAACTCGGACTCAAGCATGCTCACCCAATGATTGAAGAAACAGTCAACGACATTGCGCAACAGGGCATCAAGAAAATCATCGCGATCGTGCTTGCACCCCACTTTTCTTCGTACTCAATTGGTCAATACGTTGGTCGGGCCAAAGCAGCTGCTGAGCCACACAACATTGAGGTAATCGGCATTGAGTCGTGGGCAACTGAACCCGCATTCGTCAATTTTCTTGCGTCCGACATGGCCGCAAAGAAAGCACAATTGCCAGCGCGAACCCGTGTGTTGTTTACCGCCCACTCGTTGCCACAGCGCATCATTGACGGCGGAGACCCATACCCGCACGAACTACACGCCACTGCAACGGCAGTAGCGAACAGCATTGGTTTACGCGAAGGAGACGATTGGGCAATTGCATGGCAGTCAGCCGGACGAACTCCTGAGCCATGGATTGGGCCCGACATTCTTGATGTAATTGACGACATTGCCGCAAACAAACAAGCCGACGCCGTGCTTGTCAGTGCATGTGGGTTTGTTGCCGATCACCTTGAGGTGTTGTACGACTTAGACATTGAGGCACAACATCGTGCAGATAGCCACGGTCTTGCATTTGCACGAACAGCGTGCGTCAACGACAATCCGCTCGTGATGGCCGCTCTTGCCGATCGAGTCATTGCTGCATCGGCTACATGATCGACAAGCATGTCGTTGTTATTGGGGCCGGAATCACCGGACTCAGTGCGGCACTTCGTGTGTTGCGCGAACCACATCCACCGCGAGTCACCATCTTTGAGGCACACGACCGCATCGGCGGTGTAATTCACGCATCACCATTTGCCGGTATTGCAGCACTTGACGAGTCCGCTGATGCGTTTCTTACCCGCACCCCTGCAGCAATCGAATTGGCCAAACATGTTGGTCTCGAACATGTGCTCACTTCACCAGCAACCGGTGAGGCATACATTTGGCAAGGAACGCTGCAACCCATTCCGCACGGAACCACACTCGGTGTTCCTGGTTCTGTTCGATCTGCATGGTCAACACCCATCTTGAGTACATCTGGAAAGCTTCGTGCATCACTTGAGCCCTTGCTTCCGCAGCGCGTTGGCAGAAATACCGACAACCTCGGCGCTGCAATTCGTGCTCGCTGTGGCAACCAAGTGCTTGAACGGATTGTTGATCCCCTTGTTGGCAGCATCTATGCAACCGACACCGACGCATTCAGTGTGAAGGGCATGCCCCAGATTGCCGACTTGCTCGCACAACCACGTAGCTTGATGAGTTCAGTTCGCGATGCACTCGCAAAGCGCACAGCAACTGGACCAATCTTTGCGGCTCCTCTTACGGGGATGTATTCGTTTACAACAGCGATTGCAGATCACGTCAAACAACTTGGCGGTGTCATCGAGCTCTCGTCACCTGTGCGCGCAATCGAACAACCAAAACGTGGCCAGTATTTTGTGCAAACCGATGACGGCACCGTGTTGTGCGATGCAGTGATCATGGCATCGCCTGCGCGACACAGCGCCGAGCTTGTTCGCGCCCTCAGTGCAGAGGCCAACACGTATCTAGCCGCGCGTGAACACGCATCAGTAATCATGATTGCACTCACTGTTCCACGACATCAGTGGCCACAACATCTCACGGGAAGCGGATACCTCGTTCCCAAACCCAACCAAACCGCAGTCACAGCGGTGTCGTTCGCTTCCAACAAATGGTCACATGTTCAGACGCCCGACAATTCGATGGTGTTGCGCATTTCGCTTGGCCGAGACGGCTTACCGATGCATCACCTTGATGATGATGCGTTACTCAATCTTGCTATTGCCGATGTGTATTGGCAAACGGGTGTCGACATCGTCCCAAGCAATGTCCGCATCACTCGCTGGGTGGAGTCATTTCCTCAATATCGACCTGACCATTTTGATGCAGTCGACCGACTTGAGCATGTCCTTGACGCAGCCGCACCGGGTGTGGTGTTTGCGGGTGCCAGCTATCGCGGGATCGGTATCCCGTCGTGTATTACCGATGCACACCGCTCGGCGGCACGCGTTCTTGCCAAGATTGACGCATGATTCTTCGCAGTAACCGTGCGCGTTACTTTGCGTCACTTGGCGCAGGCTCACTGGTGGCGTTCAGCCTGCCACCGTGGGGTTGGTGGCCTCTTGCATTCATTGGTGTTGCATTGTTTGCTCGGCTCACCATGCAGGTTGGCACGCGTTCGCGTACACAGTTTTGGCTTGGCACAGCGTTTGGCTTTGGCTGGTTTGCACCGGGAATGTGTTGGATGTGGTTTCTCACACCACCCGGATACGTGATTGCAGTCATTTTGTTTGCGTCATTTCATGGCATTGCATCAGCGATTGGCACCCGCAGCCTGTATCCCATTGTTGCCCTTCCTCTTGCACACGTACTCGCAGAAACTATTCGATTTTCATTTCCATTCGGTGGGGTTCCACTCGCATCGCTAGCAATTTCGCAATCTGGTTCACCACTCGTCGGAATCGTTCGCATCGGTGGACCACTGCTTCTCACTTGGGTTGTCTTGCAATTAGGTTTTTTGCTTTCTCGAAGTGTCGTCGCACCACAACGAATCCACCTTGCAACCTGTCTCGCACTCGTTGCGCTCGCAGTTGGCGTATCACACATCGTTCCACGCGGTAGTGACACCAATGAGACACGCAATGTTGCTGCGGTACAAGGTGGTGGCCCACAAGGCACGTTGGCGATCAACACAAATTCTCGAGATGTCGTTGATCGTCACCTCGCTGCCACTCGCCAAATCATGGCAACCGATCTCGACATGGTGATCTGGCCAGAAAACGTGATTGATGTCGACAATTTCTACGACAGCAAAGAACGTATTGAGGTCGCCGAACAAGCAGCGAGGCTCAATACCCAATTCGTTGTGGGAATCACCGAGGACCTCAACAGGCAGTACTTCACGAACGCCCAAGTAGTCGTCAATGAAGATGGCACGTTGGGTGACCGTTACGACAAAGTTAGACGAGTGCCTTTTGGAGAGTTTGTTCCACTACGCGGGTTGCTCGAAACACTTGGCGCTCCTGTTGATCGCATTCCACGTGATGCGCTTGCGGGATCAGACATCGCGCAGTTGCGCGTTGCCGACACAACCATTGGAGTCGCGATTTCATGGGAAGTGTTCTTTAGCGGTCGAGTAAATGAGGGCGTCGAAGCGGGTGGTTCGATGCTCGTCAATCCAACGAATGGCTCGAGCTACACAGGAACTATTTTGCAGTCACAACAAGTTGCATCATCGCGCCTACGTGCAATTGAAAATGGACGCTGGTTGGTGCAGATCTCTCCAACAGGATTTTCTGCATTTGTTTCACCTACTGGAAAGGTCTACGACCGCACCGGTGTGAGCGAACAACGCGTACTGATCCGTGAAATTCCGCTCCGCACTGGCCGAACCATATATTCCAATCTCGGCGACCTTCCCTTCATCATGGTGATGGTGGCAACGCTTGGTTCGCTGGTATTTCTTGGCCGGAAACGCAACTCCCTCTCGTAAGCCGCCGAAAGTTACTCGCAGGTAGGCTGAAAGCCTTATGCCATCGCCGTTTAACCCCGACGGCCCGTTGCGGATTGCCTATCTCACCTACCGCGGCAAGCCCCATGTTGGCGGGCAAGGCGTATACACACGACATCTCACCAAGGCACTCGTTGATCTTGGTCATCATGTTGAAGTGTTCGGTGGACAACCGTACCCCGTTCTTGATCCTCGCATCCCGCTGCACAAACTTCCTAGCCTCGACATTTTCAATGATCAATACCCCGGTCGCTTCCCCGCATATTGGGAGATCAAGGATTGGCCAAGTTTTGTCGAGACAGCTCAATTCCTAAAAGGAACATTTGGTGAGCCGCGTGCGTTCAGCATTCGTGCGTACAACGAACTCAGCAAACGCGTGAATGATTTTGATTTGGTTCATGACAACCAGTGTCTTGGCTATGGAATTCTCAAGATTGAAAAACTGATTCCCACCATTGTGACGCTGCATCATCCGATTACCAAAGATCGCAAACTTGAAATGGAACACACCAAGACATGGTTTAAACGTCAGGCGATTCGCCGATGGTATTCATTTGTCAACATGCAAGGAAACGTTGCCAGCAAAATGCCACGTGTTGTGGTGGTTAGTGAAAACTCAATCGCCGATATTCACACCGATATGAAGGTGTCTCTTGATCGCATGAAGCTTGTTCCTGTTGGGGTCGATCCCGACTTGTTCACACCGCTTCCCCATATTTCCCGCAAACCTGGTCACCTCATCACCACTGCTTCTGCAGATGTTGCATTAAAAGGTTTGTCGTATTTGCTTGAAGCACTCGCCAAGATCCGCACGGAGCGCGACGTTCACCTCACCATCATCGGTCGCCCGCGAGAAGGGGCCAATGCAGACCTGATCCGCAAACTCGGTCTGACCGACTGCATAACTCATGTTTCCGGAGTGAGCGATGAACGCATTGTTGAGCTGTATGCCGAAAGTGAACTTGCTGTAGTACCAAGCCTGTACGAAGGGTTTAGCCTTCCTGCAATTGAAGCAATGTCAACAGGAATTTGCCTTGTGGCAACAACTGGCGGCGCTCTCCCCGAGGTAACGGGCGCAGATAACGACACCGTGCTGTCGTGCCCTGCTGGGGATGCAGAGGCATTAGCCGCAAGCATCCGTCGTGGTTTAGACAATGCCGAATTACGCAACCGCATTGGACTCGCAGGACGAGCTCGTGTTGTCGAACGTTGGAGTTGGAAGCACTGCGCACAACTCACCGTTGATCAATATCGTGAAGTTCTATCGATGCCGCACAACGCCGAAAAACTACGCAAGAGAGACGCAAAATAACCAATGTTGACTGTCCGTTTTGACAAACTTCCGGTGGAGCCTGGGTCGATGTTCCTTGACGCAGGTGCGGGTTTTGGCCGCCACGCTTTTGAGGCAGCCCGTCGTGGTGCGCGCGTCGTTGCCCTTGACTACGCCGAAGAAGAAACCACAGTGACTCGCGCAACATTTGCCGCAATGTACGAGGCAGGAGAAATCTCGCGCGAAAACTTGATTGCCGTATTACGCGGTGATGCAACACGGCTTCCATTCGCCGATAACACGTTTGATTGCATTGTTACTTCCGAGGTGCTCGAACACATTCAAAACGACGTTGCTGCACTGAGCGAACTCTCACGAGTGCTGAAGCCAGGTGGAGTACTTGCTGCCACCGTGCCGTCATGGTTTCCCGAAAAAATCAACTGGATGCTGTCAGATGAATATCACGCACCATTTGTTCCAGGTGGGCACGTACGTATCTATTCGGGAACCGAACTGAAGGCAAAACTTCGCGCCGCAGGCTTGATCGTGCAAGACGAACATCGTGCGCATGGCTTGCACTCTCCATATTGGTGGCTTCGTTGCGCAGTAGGCCCAAGCCGCGAAGACAACAAGTTTGTTAACGCGTATAAAAAGTTTCTGGAATGGGACATCGTTTCTGCCCCAGCACTCACACGAACATTAGAAAAGGTTCTTGCCCCCGTGCTGGGTAAGAGTTACATCGTGTATTCCCAGAAGCCTGGTCGAACATCGTGATCTTTCCTGGTCAATCAAACGACGAACTCGCAGAGATCATCACCACTGAAGAACTGTTGTTAACAGCGCAGACAATTGCACAACTGCAACTTCCTAACGGAATGATCCCATGGTTTCCGCACGGACATTGTGACCCGTGGAACCATGTTGAAACAGCAATGGCTCTCGACATCATGGGCATGCACGATCACGCACAGCGTGCATACAGTTGGCTTGCAGATATTCAGCGTGTTGATGGAAGTTGGCACAACTATTACATGCCTGATGGCACTCTTGAAGACGCCAAACTTGACACGAATGTGTGCGCATACATCGCGACGGGAATCTGGCACCACTATCTGATCACTCGCGATGAAGCGTTTATCCGCGTGATGTGGCCAACAGTTAAACGGGCACTGACATGGGTTCTTGGCATGCGTAAAGACGACGGAACCATCTTGTGGGCCTGCGAAACCGACTCGCGCCCATGGGATTATTCACTGCTCACTGGGTCATCGTCCATTCGGCACTCATTGCACTGCGGAGCAAACATCGGAGCAGTACTTGGCGAAAGTCAACCCGAATGGCGTGCCGCCGCCGACACGATTGACCATTTGATTAGCACCGATCAAAGCGTCTTCGAACCAAAACTTCGCTGGGCAATGGACTGGTATTACCCCGTGCTCACTGGGGCAACCATCGGAGCTGAAGCGAAGTCTCGCCTGAGCAACCAATGGGACGAGTTCATCATTGATGGTCGTGGCGTGCGTTGTGTCAACGACGAAGACTGGGTGACCGCAGCCGAAACCGCCGAATGCTCACTTGCTCACACTGCCGCAGGCGAACTGGATAAGGCCAAAGAATTGCTGTCGTGGACACGTGCTCACCGCAATGCTGATGGCTCATATTTCACCGGAATTGTTTATCCAGATCGAATCGTGTTTCCTGCAGACGAACGAAGCGCATACACGGCCGCTGCAGTGATCCTTGCCGCCGATGCAATTTCGCAAGCCACACCCGCGTGGAACATTTTTCTGAGTAGCACGGTTATTGATTGACACATGGCTTGACGCGTTGCAATATGCGCAACGAGCCCGTGGCCGACACTTCAACAAACTCACCCGAGTTGATTGCAGGAAGATAGATCTCTTCATACGGTGCTTGTCCGCCCAACGCCGGATCACTAAACACATCGTGAATCGCTAACACACCGCCAACACACACATGAGGCGCCCACGCTATGTAATCATTGCGCGCAACCTCTCGACCGTGTCCGCCATCAATAAACAAGAATTGAATCTCATCTGTCCACGTTGCGGCGATCACCGGTGAGTCACCGATGATTGGCGTTACGTGGTTCTCTAACTTTGCGCGACGCATCGTTTCTTGAAAATGTGGGAATGTGTTGATGAGTCCCGTTTTAGGATCCACCAATGCTGGATCGTGCCATTCCCAGCCGGGTTGATTCTCTTCTGAACCAGCATGATGATCGATTGCGTACAGCGTTGTGCCACACAGACCAGCTGCATGACCGAGCCAAACCGTGCTTCGACCGCAATACGATCCGATTTCAACGAAGGGTTTGCCTTGCCCCGATGTTCCCGCGTCGACCGCAGCCGAAAACAGTGCATCCCCCTCGGCTTCGGGCATAAAACCTTTGGTGCTGAGCGCAACTTCTTTCATTGTTGCAACAAGCATGACCATAACGCGCAACGCTACAACAACGAGCAACACGGGCAGATTGCTGGCAACATAGAGCTATGGCATCCCCCCTCCAAGATCTCGTTACCCTGCTCGACCTCGAAGCAATTGAAGTCAATATTTTTCGCGGACAGTCACCTGACGAAAACCGCCAACGCGCATTTGGTGGTCAAGTAGCTGGTCAAGCACTTGTTGCTGCATCGCGCACCATTGACGAACCAGGCAGACACGTGCATTCCTTGCACGCATATTTTCTGCGCTCCGGCGACCCGGGCGTTCCGATTTTGTACGAAGTGGATCGCATTCGTGACGGCAAAAGTTTTTCGACGCGTCGTGTTGTTGCAATCCAACACGGCAAAGACATCTTCAACTTGCATGCAAGTTTTCAGAGACCGGAAGAAGGCCTCGAGCATCAAATTTCAATGGTTGAAGGTACGCCAGACCCAGAATCACTGCCTGATTTCAAAACACGGATGGAGCCATACAAAGAAAAACTTGGCGAATGGTACGACCGACCTCGCCCAATTGACCAACGTTATGTTGATGGCGACCCATTTCGCCGTAAAGGTAATCCAATGCCCGGTCAACGAGTATGGATCCGCGCCGACGGCACACTTCCCGACGACAACGTGTTGCACGCCTGCATCGTCACCTATGCAAGCGACATGACATTGCTCGACACCGCGCTGCTACCCCATGGTTTGGCATGGACCGACGGTTCGGTTCAGATGGCCAGCCTTGATCACGCCATGTGGTTTCACCGCCCATTTCGTGCTGATGAGTGGCTGTTGTACCAGCAGTCATCCATCTCGACATCTGGTTCACGAGGACTTGCCCAGGGCCACATCTTCACCCAAGGCGGCACTCTGGCCGTGACTGTTGTTCAAGAAGGGCTCACTCGCCTCGCCAGATAACGCCGCGCAGTTAGCGGCGACTATCCATGAACATGCCCCGCAATGCGGAGAAGTTCTCAACACAGTGGCCAGCACCCAGCACTACAGCCTCGAGGGGCTGATCGCTCATATTTACTGGCACGCGTGTATCGCGCTCGATCCGTTCGGCCAGCCCGCGCAACAGCGCACCGCCACCCACCAGGTACATGCCACGTGTGAGGAAATCTTGCGAAAGCTCCGGTGGCGCAACAGCCAAACAGCGAATCACAGAAGCCACCATTTGCGCAACAACATCTTCAATGGCTTCACGAATTTCTTGTGCTGTCAAAACAACTGTCTTGGGAAGCCCGCTCACTAAGTCGCGTCCGCGAACTTCTGCATCGCGATCTTGCGGAGTTGCCATTGCACTACCCACACTGATTTTGATCTCTTCTGCAGTGCGCTCACCAATCGCTAGTCCATGCACGCGGCGCACATGACTTTGAATTGCGGCATCAATATCAAAACTGCCAACTCGCACTGCTTCAAGAGCAACGATTCCACCAAGTGAAATCACAGCGGTTTCTGTTGTGCCACCACCAATATCAATCACCATGTTGCCAACAGGCTCGTTGATTGGCAAGTCTGCACCAATAGCTGCGGCCATAGGCTGTTCGAGCAACTGTGCATCTGCTGCACCTGCGCGACGTGTTGCATCAGTGACCGCACGACGCTCCACTTCAGTAATCGCAGACGGCACACAAATCAACACTTTCGGACGCGAAAAGCGAGACACACCTGCACGCTGCAACAACAACCGAATCATCTTTTCGGTAATTTCAAAGTCGGTAATTGCGCCACCACGAAGCGGCCTCACCGCAACGATGTAACCCGGGGTCCGACCGATCATTCCCCAAGCCTCATGACCGGTTGCGAGCACCTCTCCCGTTCGGCGATTGACCGCAATTACCGAGGGTTCATTGATCACAATTCCTTTACCCTGCATATATACAAGGGTGTTTGCAGTACCAAGGTCGATTGCTAAGTCACGTGCCATATCGCATTACCGCCCTTGCTGCCGTTCGCGAGATTCCTGCAGTTGCTGCCTCAGATGAGCGCGAGAATCGTCGGATAGTGCATCGAGGTGACGGTGAAACGCAGCCATTCCATTGTTGCGATTCACTTTCTGTCCCTCTTGCCACACGAGATAAGTAAGAGTCAGTGCTGATACAACAGAAATGGCTGCGAACAAAATTGTTAGCGGAGTCATACCGATAATCATCACGACTTCGCTTTCATCACGTCTTCAATGTTGGTGATGTGTTGTGCGCTTTGCGACCAATCACTTCCGTCACCCCATTCCTCACGTTTCCAAATTGGCACCGTTGACTTCAGCGCATCAATTCCAAATCGTGCAGCAACAAATGCTTCTGGTCGATGTGGTGATGAAACAACGATGAGCACTGAAGACTCACCAAGCTGTAATTGACCAACCCGATGCAGGATGGCAATGCGACCTAGGTCCGGCCATTGAACACGCATCTGTTCAGCAATTGCCGAGCACTTTGGCACGACCTCTTCCTCGTATGCCTCATACGTCAACGCTCGGACATCTGTACGACCCTCAGAATGATCACGCACGGTTCCCGAGAACAGCACTACTGCACCGCATCGCGGAAGAACTGCCCAGTCGTATGCTTCTCCAGCGCGCAATGGCTGATCGGTCAACTCAATCCACGTCTCACCGTCGTGCATATTTTGGCGAGTCACAAGATCAGCGTACCCGAGGTGGGCGACGTGCCTTGTGAAGTTGGTGTGACTAACCTTCGGCACGTGACGAATTCGCATCACCACGAAGATTCTGAAGATCACTCCGATCATTCTGGTGAAGTCTTTTTCAATGCACCGTTACCCCCATACGATCGGCGCTGGCGACATCCGAGCGAGCTCGCAGACGAAGCGGGCCATTCCAATAACGCGCCCACACTGACATCTTCAACCTTCCGTTCGCTTGCCAGCGTCGCGGCGATCGCCAGTGTGGTACTTTCCTCCGTCCTCGTGTGGGTCGTCACCCCGCGTTCGGCGCAGTTTCAGATTCGGCCAACTGAACAGGTGCTCATGTCTGCCCAGGATGAGACGATGGCTGATCCCAATATTTCAATTGGAGTTCTCGACCAATCAACGGCCTTTGCGCTTCCCCTCACCATGAGTGGATACTTCATTGCAACCAATGCCAATCTCACACCAAACCTTGAGGTCTACGTTCGATTCCCGAATGGCCAAACCGAGTTGCTTCGCGTACTCGAAATTGAAGAAGACACAAACATCGCGTGGTTGCACTCAGTAGATACAAAAACTCATGAGTTCTCGTCGTTGCATGAAGGGATCGCACCTCCAAATACCGCACTCACAGAATTTCAACAAGGTGACCAACTTTTCATTGCATCACCATATGAAGGAATGCACCGCGCGACTATTGCGATTTCCAGTGTCAAGAAACAATCACAAGCACAGCAACAAATTATGTGGCCTGTGGATTATTCGTTACATGATCATTGTTCCGGTGCCGCGCTGAACAGCGCGCAACAACTTGTTGGCTGGTGTGTCGAAATTGACGGCGCGCGATGGGTGGTTTCCACTCGCCACTTAGTCGAGGTGTTGCATAGGCTAGAGGACAATGTCGGACAGCCCTAACGAAAGCCCATTTTCCGGTCTGCCATTTTTTGGCGACATGGCAAAAGCAATGTCTTCCCAAGGGCCCTTGCAGTGGGACGTGGCTCGCCAAACGGCAATGATGACAGCCCTTTCTGGTGCCTCAAGCGAACCCAACGTTGATCCTGCAGCACGCGTTGGAATCGAACAATTAGTTCCTATTGCCGACCTTCACGTCCGCAACCACACCGGACTCGACACCGTAACAGCAGGCAAGGACCCACGTGTCGTTGTCGTCAACCGCTCAATGTGGGTTCACCACACGCTCGAGTCGTACAAGCCGTTGTTTACCGAACTTGCTCAATCGCTGAGTGCTACACCTGCAACTAGTTCAACCGAGATTGATTCGCTGCAGGACGATCCAATGGCCAACATGATGGCCTCTCTCAACAAAATGATGGCACCAGCAATGATGGGCATGTCGGTGGGAACAATGGTTGGCCAATTAGCACTGAGAACATTTGGTCAATATGACTTGCCACTCCCACGCGAACCGCGTGATCAAATTCTGATTGTGATTTCTAATGTTGATGAGTTTGCATCCGATTGGAGCCTTGCAACTGACGACATGCGCATGTGGGTACTCATCCATGAACTCACCTCTCATGCTGTGTTGACATCGCCGCACATTCGCGAGGCACTGAGTGCCGCACTGAGTTCATACATCGCGGCATTTTCACCCAATCCACATGCGCTGATGGACCGACTCACCAACATGGATTTAGGAACGGGTGATCCAATGGCAATGATGCAGAAGTTTCTTACAGACCCGACAATCATTCTTGGTGCCGTTCGTTCAACTTCTCAAGAAACCCAAGCACCAGCACTTGATGCCAAGGTCGCTGCAATTATCGGTTATATCGACCATGCTGTCGACGCGGTTTCTGCTTCACTTCTCGGCGGCAGTTCGCAGATCAGCGAAGCCGTCCGCAGACGACGTGTTGAGGCATCGCCGAGCGACACCTTTGTCGAACAATTGCTCGGCTTACGGCTCACTCGTGATCAGGTTCAGCGTGGCCACGCATTTGCTGCTGGCGTCGTCGAGCGCGCGGGTCAATCAGGTTTGTCGGCCCTCTTTGCCAGCCCCGATAATTTGCCAACGCCAAGCGAGCTTGATGCTCCAGGACTATGGCTGGCACGGCTCAATATTGAGCAACGCGACATTGGCGACTAGTACTTAAACCCGTAATATGCAGTTGTAATTGCGGCATAGGCGCCGACACAGGCAAACCCAACTGCGCCGCTTGGCACCAACAACACCGCCATCAACCCGCCCGCTACCTGAAAGAGTTGATTGCGAGTTTCATACTGCGCAAATACTCGGGAACGATTGGCGTCTGGGGCGTGACGTTGCACAATCGAGTCAAACGCCAATTTGCCGACAGCACCAAACCCATTGACTACCCCTGCCAGCACAATTCCTGCAGTAATACTTCCCACGAGTGCCGAAATCACTCCAACTATGGCAATGACGAGCAACGACGAAAACAGAATTGTGTGCTGGTTGAGTTTGCGGGTAATTGAAGCTCCAACCGAGTTGGCTAGCAATGTGCTTGCAGATGCGACCGCCAAGGCAAGGGCAAACCACGCAAGTCCAGCCTTTTCATTACGTAACCAAAAGGCTAGATGCAACATCATAAATCCACTAGTTGCACGCAATGACGACATGGCAAAACCAGCACGAATGATTTCAGGCGCGCCCATTTCTTCGCGCTCTTTGGGACTTGCTTTGCTCGTTACTGCTGCAACATGTCGAGGTAACTTTAATGTCAGTAAAGCTGCAAGTACGAACGCCCCTGCTGACATGACCAGAGAAAGATCTGGGTGAATTCTCTGCAACAACACTGCTGGCCCGCCGGCAACAAAGCCCACGATTCCCGTTAGTCGACCAAATCTGCCGTTTGCTGACATCAATGCATCGTCATCCGCAACGACTGTTGGCGTCATTGCCGAACGTGAAACTTGATATACCTTGGCCAAAATAAGTGACGCGAAGGCCAAGGGAAACAACAGGTACGACTGCAAGTAGCGAATCATTGCGAGCACCACGATGGCTCGCAAAACGCCCACGAGAAACACCGTCATCCTCCGCCCACCAGGCAATTGATCCAAATACGGACTGATTACTTTTGAGAGCACTACAAATGGGGCAAAACTGAATGCCAAGAACAGCAACACCTTGCTTCGTGCGGCGTCGGGACTAATCGATAAAAACAACGAGTCTGCAAGCGAAACCGCCAGTGCCGCCTCGCCAGCAACCATCATCATGTGCACACGAGTCAGGCGAAAAAGTGGAGAATGCGAAGTTGTTATGCAACAACTTTCTCATATTTGTAGCCAAGACCGCGGATGGTTGCTACACGCGTAGGCACGGCAGGATCAAGCTCAATCTTTGAGCGCAACCGCTTGATATGCACGTCGAGGGTTTTTGTGTCACCGTAATAATCGGTACCCCACACGCGGTCGATCAATGTTTCACGAGTGAGTACTCTTCCAGCATTTGCCATCAACACGTACAGGAGTTCAAACTCTTTGAGTGGCAATTTGGTGACGGTTCCGCGAACTGTCACCACGTGCTGTTCAGGATCAATTGACACATCACCAACACTGACGGTACCGATACCCACTTCGTCAATTTCAGTAGGCATCAACGCACTGCGACGGAGTGCCGCACGAATTCGGGCAACAAGTTCGTGGAGCCGATATGGCTTCACGATGTAATCATCTGCACCGACCTCAAGGCCGACAACCGTGTCAATTTCTGAGCCCTTTGCCGAGACCATGATGATTGGCACTTGACTTTTCTTGCGGATCTCGCGACATACATCGGTACCAGAAACTTTGGGCAGCATCACATCAAGTAGCACGATGTCGGCTTTGACCGCATTAAACATATTCAGTGCTTCGGCCCCATCACGGGCAACGTGAACCTGAAAACCTTCGCGCTTTAATCCAATTTCAAGTGCTTCAATAAACGTCTCTTCGTCTTCAACTAAAAAGACAACGGGAAGTTCAACGCTCATTGAGATGTTACGGCCTTGGGATCTCGCCGGTTGCGTCGAGTCTTGCTTGATACCTTGCAGCACCCTTCAGCTCAGGAGTCCAGCCGGTGACGATAAACCGCGTGCGCTCGCCAACGTTAACCGCATGATCACCGATGCGCTCATAGAAGCGCGCAACCATCGCGAGCTGAACAGCAACCTGTAAATCAATTGCTTCACGCGCATGAATTTCAAAAATTTCACTAATAAACCTTCGATGCAACCCATCCAAGAATGAGTCCATGTCGTCAATCGCTGCTGCCTTTGCAGCATCATTGTCCTCGAAGGCCTCCATTGCGGAAACAAATAATTGCTGTGCCTGCTCGCTCATCTTGGCAATGAGGTCTGTTAACTCGGGATCAATCTTTTGTCCATAAATGCGGCGCGCTGCTTTACAAATATTGACAGCCAAATCTGCAGAGCGCTCTAGCTCGCCGGCGATCTTGATCATTGATACCAACTGGCGAAGGTCGCCTGCAACGGGCGATTGCAATGCAAGTTCCTGGAAGCAATTTTCTTCAATGCTCAGGGCACGAGCATCAATTTCATCATCGGCCTGTACCAGATAGTCGGCGCCTTCTAAATCGCTCTTGAGGAATACTGCTGTCGCCCGCGGAATTGCTTCAATCACTGAGCGACCAAGAACGAGCACCTCTTGACGAATACCCTCAATTTCTTTATGAAACGTACGTCGCAGTTCTTCCACGTGTCCAACCTATTCTCTCTGGGTTACCTTGAGGCGAAATTCAGATTACTACGAAGTGAACGAGGTCGATCTACCTCACTTGCGTGGCAACAACCCATTCGTGCAATTTCTTCTGAGCATCTCCCGAATCTGCCATCGACCCCATTCGCGTCCAATGGTTGTCGCTGTTCAGCAAGAAATGCGTTGAGGTGTCATCGAGCAAGAATCCCAACACCTTGTCGAGCCACATGCGATGTTTTGGGTGTGTGAGTGGAGCAAGCGCCTCCACTCGCCCATCAAGATTGCGACCCATCATGTCGGCCGAACCGATGAGATGCAAAGGCTCGTCATTTTCAAGGCCATGCTCAAATCGATAGATCCTCGAATGTTCAAGGTACCGACCCAAGATAGAGCGCACTTCGATGTTTTCAGACATTCCTGGAACTCCAGCACGAATGCAACAAATGCCACGAACAACTAATTGAATCTTTGCTCCAGCACCACTTGCCCGGTACAACGCCTCGATCACTGCTGGATCTGAAATGGAGTTGATCTTGATGGTGACACGCCCGGCATCGCCAAACGTCGCCTCTTTGTCGATCAGGGCAATGATCCGATCCCTCAACTGGCGTGGGGCAACAAGTAGCACTTTGTAAGCGGGCTCCTGTGCGTAACCCGTAAGAAAGTTGAACAGTTCAGCAGCATCAGATCCGATTTCGTCCTCACACGTGAAGAACCCGATGTCTTCGTACAGGCGCGCAGTGGACGAGTTGTAGTTTCCCGTACCGATATGAACATATCTGCGCATCTTGTCGGGATCATTGCGCACAACAAGCACACATTTGGAATGTGTCTTTAAGCCAACGATTCCGTATGTCACGTGCACGCCGGCATATTCAAGCTCTTTCGCCCATGTCACGTTGCGTGCTTCATCAAAACGCGCCTTAAGTTCGAGCACGACTGCCACTTGCTTGCCGAGTTCTGCTGCATGAATCAAATGCTTTGCAATTGCCGAGTCACCCGTTGTTCGATACAGCGTCATCTTGATCGACTGCACCTGTGGGTCGGTCGCTGCCTGTTGCACAAACGTTTCTACCGATGAGCTAAACGATTCATGCGGATGATGCACCAGTAACTGACGCTCGCGAATCACCGAAAATATAGATCGCTCACCGTCTTCAACTGCCAGCAAACGGCCTGCCGTTAGTGGTGGCCACGGGGCATGGCGTAGTGCAGCAATATTCAAGTTGGCCAACTGATTCACCGCGGTTAGGTCGATAAATGTCCGTTGTCGCACGACATCTTCAGGTTCGAGCTCTAGCTCTTCAACCAACAACGCAACCAAATCAGCTGACATTGCCTCAGGAACTTCTAATCGCACTGCTTTGCCAAACCGTCGACGACGTAACTCCATCTCAATGGCCACGAGTAAGTCTTCTGCATCTTCGTCATCTACTGAAAGGTCGGCATTGCGTGTGACTCGGAACGCATGGCACTGCACGATTTCCATTCCCGGAAACAGTCGTGGCAAGTTTGCACTCACCACTTCTTCAATGCTGACAAACGTCAATGAATCGGGCAGCTGAAAGAAACGTGGAAAAGTTTGCGGCATTTTGACTCGTGCGAATCGTTCTTCACCCGACTTCGGATCACGAACAACTATTGCAAGACTTAAAGCCAGGTTTGAAATGTAGGGGAAGGGATGTGCCGGATCGACCGCAAGCGGGGTGAGTACCGGAAACACCCGCGACTCAAAGATGTCGCGCAAATATGTTCGACCTGCGTCATCAATATCGCGCCATGATGCGGTGCTGATTGCATGTCGAGCAAGTTCCGGCACTAACTCATCTAGCCAGACATGTTCTTGGTGGTGCACAAGCTGACGAGCGATGCTGCGAATCTCGTTCAGTTGTTGTAGCGGATTTCTACCATCTGGAGTAACCGTGCGAACATCGCCTTCAACCTGACCCTTTAACGCTGCAACACGAATCTGAAAAAACTCATCGAGGTTGCTGCTAAAGATTGAAATGAATCGGCAACGCTCAAGCAGTGGGATTCCGGTGTCGCTTGCCATCGCCAAGACACGAGCGTTGAAATCAAGCCAACTCAGTTCGCGATTAATAATTCGTGCATCGATACCCGAAGCGTAAGTAACAGGATTTGTTGCAAACCTGCGTCGGAAGAAATTTCGCCAAGATGTCATTGGTTGTTTACCGAACCGTGGCTTTCATGAGATCTGTTTGACATCTGCGCACCAAGGCGACACGATGAACCTATTCGGCGTCGTTGTAGCCGAGTTCCCACTCCACGCTGATGCGTTCGCGTTCGCCGTCGCGGTTGACACGCTCTTGGTTGCGGCGGAATTGTGGGTCGTTTCGAGGCAGCAACACCAAACGAGCCAGGACGCGCGCCCGGAACTCTTCGAGCAGGTTGGCGTCACCATGGTTGCTGTAGACCTCCCAGTGCGGTGCTGCAGGGCCCAAATAGACGATTCGGGCATGACCACGGGATGGTTCGGTTAGTGCTGTTGCTTCTGACACAGCCCATACGATATCGGCAAATTTGGGCTATGTTGAGGCCAACCCCATGAACAATGCGATTCGGTCTACCGAGTGGATGAACCAAGGTAACTGCAGGAATTTTCCTCCTGCCGTGTTCTTCCCCGCTGATGGTGCAGGCGTTGACCGCGCTCGATTGATTTGCGCCACTTGCCCTGTGACTTCACCCTGCCTCGAGTACGCCCTTGCCGAACACATTGACCACGGCGTGTGGGGCGGGTGCTCCGAACGCGAGAGACGACGCATCGCCAAGCGTCGTCGACTTGAAGTGAAAGCAGTCTGATTACGACGGATGCCTCAAAGTAGGCTCGCAAAATGGCATCAGCATTGAACAGCGACACTATTGCTGCTCTTGATATCGGAACCAACAGCTTTCATATGGTGGTTGCCAAAATCGTTGACCAAGGTTTTGAGGTCATCGCTCGCGAAAAAGAGAACGTGCGCATCGGCCACGGTGCAGGCGAGATGAAAGAACTGTCTCCCGAAGCAATCGAGCGAGGTATCACGTGTTTACAGCGCATGCAGCAGGTGGCGCAATCGTTAAATGCCGACATCGTTGCCGTTGCCACAAGTGCCGTTCGTGAGGCAAAGAACAAGGGCGACTTTTTGCGTCGTGCACGCAAAGAATCAGGAATCGATATCCAAGTCATTTCAGGCGTCGAAGAAGCGCGACTCATCCACCTCGGTGCATTACACGCAATCGGTCAGCCAGAAGCGGCGATGTTCTTGTGCGACATTGGTGGTGGGTCAACCGAGATCGTAATCGGTAGCGACGACGAAGAAATGTTGGCTCGAAGTTTCAAGCTCGGTGCTGTTCGACTCACCAATCGATTTTTCTCTACCGATTCGTTGCACCCCAGCGCCGTTGGTAGTTGTCGAACTTTTGTGCGGTCGACACTGATGGTGATTCAGCCTGATATCTCAGAACTTGGTTTTGACATTGCCGTTGCGTCGTCGGGATCCGCTGAAACCGTTGTGCGAATCATCCATGCACAAAGTGGCCAACCCGAGCCAAAGACATTTAATCGTTACCAATTCACGCGTACTCAAATTGCCGAAGTGGTGCAGGCGCTTGCCGCATGTTCAACCATCGAAGAGCGGCAGAAAAAATTTGGTATCGACAAGAACCGCGCGCAAATCATCTTGGCTGGTGCAATCATCCTTGAAGCAATCTGTGACGTGTACGGCATAGGAACATTGATGTTCAGTGACTACGCGCTACGCGAGGGTTTACTCATCGATTCGCTCCGTAAACGCGGACTAGGTCCACAATCAAACGACCACGATCCAGCAATGCACAGCGTTCGCCAACTGGCTGAACGCTGTGACGACCGCATCGAACACTCCGAAAATGTTGCACGTCTTTCTGGCCAGTTGTTTGATCAATTAGCCAAAACACTCAATGTCCCCACCGAATCGCGACGACTACTAGAAGCCGGAGCACTTCTTGCCAATGTCGGAGTCGTCATTTCGCACTCAAAACACCACTTGCATTCGTATTACGTAATTCGTAACTCCGAACTTGTGGGCCTGAGCGATCGCGAGATCGAACTGATCGCTCAAATTGCGCGCTACCACCGCAAAGGTGAACCAAAACTCGACCATGCTCCCTATGCCGCCCTCAGCCCAAACGACCAACACCTCGTACGTTCGCTATCAGCGTTACTGCGTGTTGCCGTTGGGTTGGACAGAACTCATGATGGCCGCGTGAAGAAGGTGGCGGTTGCCGTCGGCGACCAAGAGACGACCATCGAGTTTTCGGGAAGCAAAAAACTTGATAACGAACTCAACGAATATGCCGCAAACGAACGCAAGGCGTTGTTGAGCGATGTGCTGAATACGCGTCTGAAAATCGTTAGCTCAAAGAGCTAGAGCGCAACTACGCCTGTGGCGGGTCGTTACTTGGGGTTTCGTCCTTGGTGCCTTTTGCGCCAGCGGATTGACCCTTTTTGAACTCTTGCTGTGCTTGTCCAAGATTGCGAGCAATCTTTGGGAGGCGCGAGCCAAACAAAGCCACAGCGATAACGATGACGACGATACCTTCCCAACCGGAGAACATGCATACAGGGTAGCACGAGGTGCTCAGGATGCGATAAGCAGGAAACATGCTCGAATGCGTTATCAATATCAGTGAGGGGGGCAACCCGGCCTTACTGCGATCTCTATCCACCACTCTCGGAGCAGACCTGCTCGATCTGCACAGCGATGCCGATCACAACAGAAGTGTCTTCACGCTCGCAGGTACGGACTCGGCTCGCGTACTCGCTCGCGAGGCACTCTCGATGTTTGATATTTCTGTTCACGATGGTGTTCACCCACGTGTTGGAATTATTGATGTCGTACCGTTTGTTGCATTAGAGCCGAGCACGTTTGACGATGCGATCGCTGCTCGCAATGACTTCGCAAAGTTTGCATCTGAAGAACTTGGTATTCCATGTTTTTTGTACGGACCAGAACGAACACTTCCCTACATTCGCAAACACGCATTTATAGATTTACTTCCCGATTACGGTCCTGCTAATCCACATCCGACAGCAGGTGCAATCTGTGTTGGTGCGCGACCAATATTGGTTGCTTACAACATCTGGCTAAAAGACTGCACGCTCGACACCGCCAAACAAATATGCAAGGAAATCCGCAGTGATTCGGTACGCACGCTTGGCTTACAAGTTGGCCCTTCGGCTCAAGTCAGTATGAACCTCATTGCCCCTGAAATCACTGGGCCAATGGCGGTGTACGACGCTGTTGCGCAACGAGCACCCATTGATCGTGCTGAACTCGTTGGACTTGTGCCGGCTCGTGTGCTTGCAGAAATTCCACGCTCACGGTGGGCAGAACTTGATCTGTCAAACGAGCGAACGATTGAGTGGCGGCTCGCGCAACGCAATCGATCGCTACAGAATTAACTCGGTTAACGAGAAACGTTACGCAGTCGCAGTGTTGCGCGTTGCTTGAGCACGCTGACGACGAAGACGACGTCGTTCGCGTTCGGACAAGCCGCCCCAAATGCCAAACTTTTCGCCGTTTGCAAGCGCATATTCAAGACATTCACCACGCACAACACAGCCGCGACATACTTCTTTTGCCTCGCGAGTGGACGCACCACGCTCTGGGAAGAAAAGGTCAGGGTCTACACCGAGGCAGTTTGCTTGGTCTTGCCATGCGCGATCTGCGCTCAACGAAATATGACTTTCTTCCACGAAATGTTCCTCCCTAGTTCCTCAGCCAGTCGCGTTGCCGCGCCTACACCGAGGTAATTACAACGGTGTCATTGTGGCAAAGATATGGAGAAAATGCAAATACGCTCGGGTTTTGCGACTTAACGACGCCCTGCCATCGTTCGTTTGTGATTCAAAAAATCGACTAACACGTAGTCGCCCAATGTGTCGGGGGTAGTGAAGAAAGCCCTGCCTTTATTGATCTTTGTGAGCTGTTCAATGAATCTGCGAAGGCCATTATCGGCATCAAGCATGAAGGTATTTATGCGAATTTGCTCTTTCGTGCAGCGTGTCACTTCTCGCAGTGTTGCCTCCACCGTTTCATGAACGGGGGGATAATTGAAGAAGATCTCACCACTTGGCATGATGTGCGCTGTCGGCTCGCCATCGGTAATCATGATGATTTGTTTCGTCCCCGACTGCCTCGCAAGCATTCTTCGAGCAAGGGTAAATGCATGATGCATGTTGGTGCCATAAGCAAAGTCCCACGACACTTCAGGAATGCTTTCTGGTTGTAATTCGCGAGCAGTTTCGCCAAACCCGACAACCCCCAAATAATCCCTTGGAAATTGGGACGAAATGAGGTGGTGGAGTGCCATCGCCACCTTTTTTGCTGGCAAAAAATTGTCACGCATCGGCATGCTCATTGACAGATCTAACAACAGAACTGTTGAC
>LIAZ01000006.1 GCA_001438985.1 Acidimicrobium sp. BACL17 MAG-120823-bin42
CGACGACATCGGAGCAATCATCATTATCGCCGCCGTCTATTCAACGGGTGTTTCATTCGGATGGTTGCTAGTTTCAATAATTGGTGTGAGCGCTGTTGTAGTTGCTCGTCGATTAGGCGTTCAATCAGTCCTGCTGTATGTGGCTGTAGGGGTAGCTATTTGGCTAGGGCTCTACCAAGGTGGTGTGCACCCCACGCTTGCTGGCGTGGTAATGGGCTTGTTGACACCCTCCATTGTTCGAAAGCAAACAGATCTCGTCGATATCGAAGAGTTATCAGATGCTTCAGCAAGTGTGGACCTCGGATCCCCAAGCAGCAAAGCCGAAAAATCGGTGTCTGTGGTTGAGTGGCTACAGCACGTATTACATCCATGGACAAGTTTTCTCATTGTTCCCATATTTGCTCTCGCTAATAGCGGCATTCACATTTCACTCAATGGCTTGCGTGATGCGGCTGGCTCTGCAGTCACGTGGGGAGTGTTCTTCGGGCTCATGTTGGGCAAGCCGCTAGGAGTAGTCATAGCCACTCGCGCAGCAGTGCGATCTGGAATATCAGATCTCCCAGAAGGCTCTACAACGAGACAAATTATGGGAGTGGGTATGGCATCTGGAATTGGATTCACCGTGGCAATTTTCATCACGAAACTGGCACTCACTGACCCAATACAGCAAGAACATGCAAAGCTTGCCATTCTTCTCGCCTCAGTTGCTGCTGCTGGTCTTGCCATGCTCTTGTTGAAGACACCTGCGTCTCGTCCTGCAAATCTTGGCAACAACGAAAAACATGACTCAGGGGCGAAAAACGCGTAAGCGATGGATGGTGGAGCCAATACCAACGTATGCGAACGCAACGCCAACACGTGTGATCGCGAGGTATTGCAGTAGCAGGGGGTTTATTCGACGCGTAAACCAGAAATTGCACGGGCAATCACCAGTTGCTGAATCTCTGAAGTGCCCTCAAAGATGGTGTGAATCTTGGCGTCACGGTGCCAGCGCTCTACCGGATACTCGCGCGTGTAGCCATAGCCACCCAAAATTTGGATGGCATCTTCGGTAACACGCACCGACATTTCCGATGCGTAGTACTTGCTCTGTGAACCTTCAGCGTTCTTGTAGCCGCCGTTCTTTGCCAGCCACGATGCACGCCAGATGAGCAAACGTGCAGCATCAATTTGAGTGATCATGTTGGCAAGTTTGAACGCAATTGCTTGGTTCATGATGATCGGCTTGCCGAACGCGTGACGCTCTTTTGCATAGTCAAGTGCGTACTCATACGCTGCGCGTGCAATGCCAATGCTTGCGCACCAACAGCAGGACGAGTTGCTTCAAATGTTGCCATTGCTGGTTGCTTGCCGCTTGATGTTCCTTCGCGGTAGCGAGCAAGTTTGGCATCAAGTTTTTCTTTTCCGCCCAACAAGCAACGACCGGGTACGCGAACGTTGTCGAGCACCACTTCTGCTGTGTGGCTTGCACGAATACCATGCTTCAAATACTTCTGACCTTGCGACAAGCCCTTTGTTCCTGGAGGAATAACGAAGCTCGCTTGACCGCGACCTTTCAGTTCGGGATCAACAGCAGCAACAACTACGTGCACGTTGGCAATGCCACCGTTGGTGATCCATGCCTTTGTTCCGTTCAGCACCCACTCATCATTTGCTTCGTCGTAGATAGCACGGGTGCGCAAGTTGGACACGTCGCTACCTGCATCTGGTTCGCTCACACAAAATGCGCCGAGCTTCACATCGTCTGGAGTTCCGTAACACTGTGGAACCCATTCCATCATTTGCTCAGGTGTTCCGTTACCTGCAATACCTGCTGCAGCAAGACCAGAACCCATGATGGCCATACCGATACCAGCATCACCCCAGAACATTTCTTCAATTGCCACCACCATGGTGAGACCACTTGGGTCTGCCATTGCGTTCATGATGAAGTCAAGGCCGTACAAACCGATTTTTGCGGCTTCCTGTACTACTGGCCACGGGAACTCTTCCTTTTCATCCCATTCATGTGCAGCAGGGCGAATGGTGTCAACGGCGAACTGGTGGACCCAGTCCTTTAGTTGTAATTGGTCATCATTAAGTGCAAGTGAAAATTCAGCCATACGCACAAGTTACCGCACGGTAAGCAGTGCCGCTACTTTGAGCGCCTAACGGGAATCTGCAGTGGTAAAGGTGATAACCCCCAGAGTCAGCTTCACCCGTGGTTCCCTGGCGTATGCCGTATCCCAGCAGTTACTCGGGTTCGCGACCACCCTGGGACTGCTACGCCTCCTCGCCGCAAACAAATGCGGGTATTTACCCCACGCACATTTCACCACTCATCATCAATGACGAAGTGAACGACGCGAAGCAATAACAATCGCCACAAGATAAATTCCCGCGCCAAGTGTGAATGGTGCTCCAACTCCAATGTGGTCAAACGCCAAACCAGCAAGCGGCGGGCCAACTACACGCGCTAGAGCATTTGATGATTGTTGAAACCCCAGCACTTCACCACGCATTGACTCTGGGGCAGAGTTCGCAACCAACGTGGTCAATGACGGGCTAGCAATGCCAGCTCCAATCACCATCAACACCAATGCAACGATCAGCACCGGCCAAATCACCGCCGCACCAAGAAACAACATGCCAAGTGCAACCAACACCTGACCCGTTCGCAATAGTGCAAGTGACCCAAACTTCTCCGTTAACGGACCAATCAATGCACCCTGCACCGCTGCCATCAACAACCCGACCACAAGGAACACTCCAGCGGTTGATGCTTCAGTGAGGTTGAATCTGTTGCCACCAAATAACGAAAACGTTGCTTCAAATCCGGCAAATGGAAGTACGGAGAAAAATCCGATCAACACAAACGATGTGATGTTGCGTTGTCTTGGCACGTGTGCAACAACGGGTTGCTCCACATGCACCTTCTTTGTTTCAGGCAATCGAATGATCGCTGCGACTGCATTGATTGATGCCAACACACCGGCTACATAAAACGGAACATGTGGACCACCAAGCGCCGCGAGACCACCAAGCGCAGGTCCAACAACAAAGCCAACACCAAAGGCCATGCCCAACAAGCCGAGCATTCTGGCGCGCTGCTGTGGCGCACCAAGATCGGTGACTGCACTCTGGGCTACCGACACACTTGCGCCCGACGCACCGTCAATCAATCGTCCTGCAAACAAAACCCACAACGCTCCCGCTGCACCCGTAATGAAACTGCCAACGGCAGTTCCAATCAATGAGATCACGATGACTGGCTTGCGACCAACCTTGTCGGACCACCGACCAAGAATTGGCGAGAACACCATTTGCGCCAATGAAAACGAGGCGAACAGCAAGCCCACTTGAAACCCGGATGCTCCGTAGCGATCGGCATAACGACCAAGAATTGGCACAACAATGCCAAAACCCACCATGTCGAGCGCGACCGTTGACCAAATTACCCAGAAGCCCCGTGGCAATGGTTCGCGAACTGACTTCTCGGCGTTGCTCATGAATAGATCGAAACTAGCTGCGACGCACTCGCGTGCCGTCTTTCGTGGTTTCCACCACATAGCCGGCCGCCTGAAGTTCGTTACGAATCGCATCTGCCTGTGCGAAATCTTTTGCCTTTCGCGCAGCATCAAGTGCATTTGCTCGCTCAACAATTGCGCTGTCAATATCATCACCTGCGCGCAGCTTGAGGCCAAGCGCATTGCACATGTCGTGCACCGCATTCGCAAGCGCAGCAGTTGTTGTGTTGTCAGCAGATTCTGCAGCGATATTTGCACGACGGACAGCATCAAAAATTAATGCCATCGCCGACGGTGAATCCAAATCGTTATCCATATGACTACGGAACTGAGCAAGCACGGTTTCATCAGACGCAGTTGCGGGAAGGGATGCAGTTGCCATGCGGTTGGCAAAACCATCAAGCCCTGCAAGTGAGTTCACAGCAGCATCAATATTGTCCTGACCAACTTTTACCGGCGAACGGTAGTGCGTTTGCAATAACAACATGCGATATGCGCGTGGGTCGTAATGCTGTACCAAATCAACAAGGTTGGTCACGTTGCCAAGGCTTTTCGACATTTTTTCGCCTTCAGTGTCGACAACGAAGCCGTTATGCATCCAATGTTGCGCAAACTTTTTGCCAAGTGCAACAGCCTGAGCACGCTCATTTTCGTGATGTGGAAAACGTAAGTCTGCGCCTCCACAGTGCAAATCAAATCCTTCTCCCAACAATTCCAAACTCATCACCACGCACTCACTGTGCCAACCTGGTCTTCCTTCACCCCATGGTGATGGCCAACTTGGTTCGCCAGGTTTTGAAAACTTCCACAATGCAAAGTCGGCAGGATGACGTTTTTGTGCAGCGCCAAGAACTTCACGGTCGCCGCCACCGCTCAACATGTCATCAATACTTTGATGCGCAAGAAGGCCATAGTCAGGAACTGAAGAGATGTCTAGGTACACGCCGTCGTCTGTGGTGTACGCAGCATTGCGCGTCATCAACTCGCCAATCATGGTCACCATCTGCTCGACATATTCGGTTGCATGCGGAACATCGGTTGGACGCAACACATCAAGTTCGCCCATTGCCTTAAACCAGATGTCTTCGCATTTGTGCGTGATCTCGGACCAGTCACGATTTTCGCGATTCGCGCGATCGATGATTTTGTCGTCAATGTCGGTGATGTTGGACACCAGGCGCACCGAAATACCCGACCACTCCAGGTAACGACGCAAAATGTCGTATACCAAAGTGGCACGACCGTGCCCCAAGTGCGGTGGCCCGTACACCGTTGGGCCACACAAATAGACGCCCAAAGTGCCCGGCTCACGCATTTTCAGTTCGCGCACCTCGCGTGTGACGGTGTCGTACAGATGCAGCACGGCATCAGCCTAGAGGCGTATCGAGATGCCGAGCCGAGTTGCGCTCTAATACAGTTGAACCGCGATGAACGTCCCCGAAAAGCCCTCCCTCGACAACCTCGAAACCACACTCATCGAAAAGTGGGAGTCATCAGGCGTCTACACATTTGACCGAACCACATCTCGCGACAATGTGTTTGCGATCGACACCCCACCACCTACCGTCAGCGGTTCGTTGCACATGGGACACGTATTTAGTTACACCCACACCGATACCGTTGCGCGATTTTGGCGCATGCGCGGCAAGAGCGTGTTCTACCCGATGGGCTGGGACGACAACGGCTTGCCCACCGAACGTCGCGTGCAGAACTACTTCGGAGTGTCGTGTGACCCCAATGTTGCCTACGACTCACAATTCACGCCGCCATTTCGTGGCGATGTTCCAAAGGACCATCGAGCAGTAGCAATTTCACGACCAAACTTCATTGAGTTGTGTGTCGAGCTCACGCATCAAGACGAAAAAGTCTTTGAAGATTTGTTTCGCAGGCTTGGGCTTTCGGTCGATTGGTCGTTGTTGTACACCACCATTAGCGATCACGCGCGACGCACAAGTCAAGCAGCGTTCATTCGCAACTTGTCGCGTGGCGAGGCATATGCACAAGAGGCACCCACGCTGTGGGATGTTGACTTTGGAACTGCAGTCGCACAGGCCGAACTTGAAGATCGCGAACGCCCTGGCGCATATCACTCCATCAACTTTGCGCGCACCGATGGTTTGGGCAATGTCACCATTGCCACCACTCGCCCAGAATTGATTCCTGCTTGTGTTGCCCTCGTTGCTCACCCAGACGACCCGCGCTATCAGCCACTGTTTGGCACAACCGTGCGCACGCCATTGTTTGACGTAGAAGTTCCCATCGTGGCTCATGATCTTGCACAAATCGACAAGGGCACTGGCATCGCCATGATTTGCACATTCGGCGATCTCACCGACGTCATCTGGTGGCGCGAACTCAATTTGCCAACGCGTGCAGTCATCGGTCGTGACGGTCGCATTGTTGCCGATATGCCCGACTGGATTACGTCAGCAACAGGAACTACTCACTACGCAGCACTCGCTGGCAAGGGTGTGAAGCAAGCGCAAACCGCAATTGTTGACATGTTGCGCCTAAGTGGCGACATGAACGGTGAACCAGAACCCATCACGCACCCCGTCAAGTTCTTTGAAAAAGGTGATCGCCCACTCGAAATCGTGACCAGCCGCCAGTGGTACATCCGCAATGGTGGTCGTGATGAAACATTACGAACTGCGTTACTCACGCGTGGTGACGAACTTGCATGGCATCCCGACTTCATGAAACATCGCTACACCAACTGGGTGGGTGGCCTCAATGGCGACTGGCTCATTAGCCGTCAGCGCTACTTCGGTGTGCCAATTCCGTTGTGGTATCCACTCACTGCTGCAGGCGAACCCGACTTCGATCACCCAATCATTCCGAGCGAATCGCTGCTTCCCATTGATCCAAGTTCCGACACTCCTGCTGGTTTTACAGAAGCGCAACGCGGAGTTGCTGGCGGATTCATGGGCGAACCCGACGTGATGGATACATGGGCCACATCGTCGCTTACTCCACAAATTGCTGGTCGTTGGATCGACAATCAGCAACTGTTTAACAACATTTTTCCGATGGATGTTCGACCACAAGCACACGACATCATTCGCACATGGCTGTTTGCGACGACCGTCCGCTCGCATTTCGAACACAACGTTGCACCATGGAAAAACGCAGCGCTATCGGGTTGGATTCTCGATCCAGACCGTAAGAAAATGTCGAAGTCAAAAGGCAACGTGGTCACACCAATTGACTTGTTTGAACAATATGGAAGCGATGCAGTTCGCTACTGGGCAGCAAGTGCTCGCCCTGGTGTTGACACCGCATTTAGCGAAGACCAGATGAAAGTGGGTCGCAAACTTGCAACCAAGTTGTTAAACGTCACCAAGTTTGTGCTTGGCTTCGGCGAAGCAAACCCGTCGGCAACACCAACCGAGGCGGTCGACATCGCAATGCTCGCACGCCTTGCTGGAGTCGTTGATGAAGCAACCACCGCGTTTGAAACATACGACTACGCCCGCGCGCTTGAAAAATCTGAATCGTTCTTTTGGTGGTTCTGCGATGACTATGTAGAGCTCGTGAAGACACGCGCGTATTCAGAAGGTGCGGGTTCAGATTCTGCACGTGCAGCGTTGCAACGCGCACTCAACACCCTGCAGCGTTTGTTTGCTCCGCACATTCCATTTGCCACCGAAGAAGTGTGGAGTTGGTGGCAGACCGGCAGCATCCACCGTGCTTCATGGCCAACACGCTCTGACTTGCTCAGTGGAACAACCGCTACTGACTCTGCCGAAAAACTTCTCGACGCAGTGTGCAATGTATTGGCTGCAATCCGCCGCACCAAGACTGAGGCAAAAGTTTCACAACGTGCAGAGATTGAGCATGTACTTGTTCACGCAACGAGCGAACAGATTGCGTTAGTGCAACTTGGACTCGTAGATCTTGTGAATGCCGGTGTTGCTCAGACCATTGAGTTTGCCCAGCATTCGAGTGAACAGATCGCAACTGTTGCACGCCTGAAGGCACAATGACCAAATACCAACGCCCAAAGTCGCACTATGCGGTGCTGATCTTCAATGTTGCGATTGCGGCTTCGTTGTTTGTCGTTGGTGCTGGCCTTTTCTATGCCGGCCAACGTTTAGATTCACGACAAGTAGTCAGCCTCAACCGTGGCGACAACGTCACCGTCAATGAGGACGCCAACATCACCCCGTCCGACCAATGGAACCTGAGTGAAGGCGACCTCAATGCCAAAAACTTCTTGCTTACGGGATCAGATAACGGCAACTGCGTAGACCCGAATTCGCCTTATGCGGGGGCTTTTGGCGACCGAACATCATTTGGTGAGCGCAGCGACACCATCATGGTTATTCGCGTCAGCCCAAAAGACAATCAGGCGGCATTTCTCTCGTTTCCGCGCGACCTGTGGGTCAAAATTGCAGGCTCAACGCGCTCTAACAGAATCAACACCGCATTCGAACGCAACAATCCAAACACACTGGTTGACACGATCTACCAAAATTTTGGGATTCCTATTGACCACTACGTCAATGTTGACTTCTGCGCATTTAAAGAAATCGTTGATGCAGTTGGCGGAGTAAGTGTTCCATTTTTACATGAGACTCGCGACAAAAAAACGGGTCTGTATGTTCCCGGACCAAGTTGCTTTGCGTTTACGGGTGACCATGCGCTCGCTTATGTTCGGTCTCGCTCGGGATACTCATACTTTGATACCGCAAAAAATGAGTGGGTTTTTGATGGAACTGCAGACTTAGGTCGCATTAGCCGACAACAAGATTTCATTCGACGAGCCATGCAACGTGCACTCGACAAAGGATCATCTAGCCCGCGAGTTGCGAACCAACTACTTAACGCTGCCCTCGAAAATGTCATCACCGACGACCAACTGACACCGACCACTATGTTGCAACTTGCTCAAGCAATGCGCAACCTTGATACCAGCGGTATTGCTTCGTACACCATTGCTTTTACTGGTCAAATGATTGGCGATCAATCAGTGCTCGTTCCACGAATTCAAAATGACAACATGCGCGCGATCCTTGCACTGTTTCAAGGCAAAGCCGGATTCGCAACACCCGCGAACACACCCGAAGCACCAGCCGAAGGGGCAAGTGGCTCACTCTTTGTATCAATTGCCATGATCAAGACCATCGGGGCAATCGCAACGCCACCGCCACCACTTCCGATTGTTTCCCCCGAACAAGACACGTATGGTGTCGCGCCACCAAACGACCCCACCTGTCGTTAATCAAGCACTCTGCGCATTGCGTCAGGGATATCGCTTGGCCCACTGACCGTCGTAAAACGTGCGCCAACCGCATCTGCAAACACTCGCGCTTCGGCGTCGTCATCACACGGAGCGATCACCACGAGTTCATCTAATGATCGAGCAGCAGCACGAGTGTCGCCGTCAACTGTTGCTCGACAGTCAGACAGCAACACCGTGATTTTCCGAGCAGCGCGCGAACGACCAAGTTGCTCGCGCGAAGCATGCAATGCTCCAGCCAAGTCGGTTGTTCCAAAGCCCCGAAGCGCCAACACGGTATTCACTACTTCATCGCCTGTTCGGTGCACGTCTTGCGACTTGGCTGCGATGACATCTTTGCCAAACACCAGCACGCTGTAATCGGCAGGCTCACGGGCGGCAATCGAGGCTGCAGCCATTGCCGAATTGGCAAGAGGCTTGCCACCCATTGATCCACTGCGATCCACCACCAAACTCAATGCTGTTCCCGGACGCAACCAACCCCGCACACGTAATTCATCGGCATCAATTACCCCTGTTGCACGCAACTCGTTGAGTGCATCGAGGCTTGCGTCAATATCAATGTCACCTGCATCGGGTTGATACTTGCGCAACGCCATCTTTCCGATACCGCGGGGCCGCGGTTTTCCTGATTGTGCAAGATCGATCAAGATACGTCCAGCAAGCCTGCGAGCAAGTTCGCGCAACGATGGATCAGTTGCAGCCGTCAAATCGGCAAGCATCGACAAGGTTTCATCTGGAGAGTTCTGTAGTGCTTCATCAAATGCAACTTCATCAAGCTCGCCCACTTCAGGAGAAATGTCTTCAAAGCCAGAGTGTTGGGCTAGTTCTTTGCGCGATGTCGTTCGCTTGCTTGCTTGTTGGGCTGCCTGTTCGGCTTGAGCACCCTCTTTTACAAGCGGGAGTTCGTTGCCCCAGTCGGGGCGCCAGCTTTTCCCGCGTCGCCGTCTTCCGGCTTTACTCCAAATACGTCGGAAAAGATTTCGGTAATTACTTCCTCTGCTGTACGCACACTGCCTTCGCGCAATCGCACACGTCCGGTGAGTGCAACAAGTGCACTGTCTAGCCCAATTGTCGGGTCGTGCACTGCTGTCTTGCGCATCGCAGCGAGACTTGTTGCAACTACCGCAGTATCTATTGCACCACGTACAGATGAGCCAAAGCGCAAGTCGGCATGATTGCGTGTTCGTCGCACCATCTCCACCACCTGCGCAACCCAATCACTTGGCACGCTGATTGCACTGTTGCGCTGATGAAGTTCGCGCTGAACAATTTCAATCTCGTCTTCTGCGTGTTGGTATGTCATTGCAATGCGACACACACGGTCATAGACCGCGCTTGAGATGCGTGCAGTGCCTACCGCATCAAATGGATTCATCGCAGCAACAAGACGAAAGCCAGCCGAACTCTTTACTGTGCCGAGTCGTGGAACCGTGATCTCGCCTTCGCTCATCACAGTGATTAACACGTTGAGCGTTTCTTCGGGAATGCGATTGATTTCTTCCACATACAGCAATGACCCATCACGCAGTGCAGAAACCAACGGGCCATCGACGAACACATCGGCGCTGTAGCCATCGGTGAGCACACGAGCCGGGTCAAAGTGGCCAACTAAACGAGCAGGTGTTAATTCGGCGTTGCCCTCAACGAATGCAAAACCCACACCCATTGCTTCTGCAACTGACCGCAAAAGTGTTGATTTTCCTGTTCCAGGAGGACCTTCGAGCAACACATGGCGACCGCCATGCAATGCTGCAACGACAAGTTCTAATTCACGCTTACGACCAACAACAGATGCAGTCGAAGCAATGAGTACGTCGCTTGCCGACGTCGCTGCCATCTCTCGTGATCTAACTAGTCGAACTTGATGACGCCACGGATATTTTCACCGTCACGCATTGCCCGGTATCCCTCGTTGATGTCACCCAGTGTGTATTCCTTTGTGACAAGCCCATCGAGGTCGAGCTGGCCTTCGCGGTACAGACCCATCAACTTTGGAATATCTGAGCGAGGATTACCCGAACCGAACAACGAACCGACCAACTGCTTTTCCATCAGCGTCAAATCAAGCAAGCTCATGCCTGCACCGAACTCTGCTGCTGGGTGAATATTGGTGACTACTACACGTCCGCGTTTTGCGGTGAGTGCCATTGCTTCGTGAATGATCGCACCACTGCCAACGCCCATAGTCATGATCACCTTGTTGGCCATCGTTCCCCATGTGAGCTCCTGCAGCATCGGCAAAGCCTCTGCCATCGAATTTGCTGTATGAGTTGCACCAAACTCCATGGCTTTTTCACGCTTGAATTCGACTGGATCAATCGCGATGATGCGCTTGGCACCTGCAATCCGTGCGCCTTGAACAGCGTTTGCACCGATGCCGCCAACTCCAACAACAACAACGGTGTCGCCGGGCTTTACTTCGGCAGCGTAAACACTTGAGCCCCAACCAGTAACCACACCGCAGCCGAGTAGGCATGCGCGATCAAGTGGAACATCTTTTTCGATCTTGATGCAACTGGACTCATGAACCACGGTGTGTTCGGCAAACGTGCCCAACAAGCACATGATGCCAACGTCTTTGCCGCCCGCATGGTGACGTGACGTCTGATCACTGATTTGCTTTCCTGTTGCCATGTACGCGCCAAGGTCACACAAGTTTTGGTGACCCGTGCTGCAACTTACGCAACGTCCACATGATGGAATGAAACCAAACACCACGTGATCGCCGGGTGCAAGCCAACTGACATTGGAACCCACCTGCTGTACGACACCGGCGCCCTCATGTCCGCCGATGATCGGCAATTCAAATGGCAAGTCACCTGTAACAAGATGCTCATCGCTATGGCACATCCCTGATGCGGCCATTTTTACTAACACTTCATTTGGACCTGGCGCATCGAGTTCGATTTCTTCAATTGTCCATGGAGCATTCAACTCCCACAACACTGCTGCCTTCGTCTTCACCCTGACCCCCTCATTCGGAAAGCGTGGCGCACCCTGCGCCAGCAAGTAACTAGTCCTATTGTTGCCCAGCACCCCACGTTGACGCTACCCCGAGGGCCCCACCTGAGTACTGTGGGGAGTGATGGACACCACAGCACCTCTTACCGTTGACTCTGCTCAGGCCCAAACTGCAGGCCACAACAGCGATTCCTCGGCTCCTCAAACCCCACACATCGTTGAAGAACTCCTCGTTGAGGAAATTTCGATCGACGGCATGTGCGGCGTCTACTAACCAGCAGTTACCTCACTATGTCGGTCACTCTGGAGTCAGCGTGTGAGTTGCACCCCCAAGTTGCGATTCGCCCCGAACCCTTTGGTGCTCTTGCCTATCACTACGGCAATCGCAAACTTGTTTTCTTGAAACATCCCGACGTTGTCGCCGTGCTTCAAGATGTTGCGTCATACGACTCTGTAGCCGACACCCTTCGCGCTCATCATGTTGCCCCCGAACGTTGGGATGCATTCATTAGCGCGCTCAGTTCACTCGAAACATCGGAGATCCTTCGTGTCCGTCAGTAACCTCACCACGCAACTCAAAGGTGGGCTCGATGCTCCGATCTGTTTGACCTGGGAACTTACCTACGCATGCAACTTGCAATGCATTCACTGTTTGTCAAGTAGCGGACGTCGCGACCCGCGTGAACTCGACACTGCACAAGTGAAAAACGTGCTCGATCAACTTCGTGACTTGCAGGTGTTCTACATCAACATCGGAGGTGGCGAACCGATGATCCGCAAAGACTTCTTCGAAATCCTCGAACACGCCGAACACAACAATATTGGAGTCAAGTTTTCGACAAATGGCACGTACATCACTGCAGACAACGCTCGTCGTCTTGCAACAATGAACTACCTCGATATTCAGATCAGTATGGATGGTGCAGATCGCGCAACCAACGACGCGGTGCGTGGTGAAGGTTCATTTGACACATCAGTTGCTGCAATGAACTTTTTGCGTGATGCAAACTTTGGCCCATTCAAAATTTCAGTTGTCATGACGCGTCACAATGTGAGTCAACTGGATGACTTTAAAAAACTCGCAGACAGCTATGGTGCGCAACTACGAATCACCCGACTACGTCCTGCAGGTCGTGGCGCAGATACATGGAATGAGTTACATCCCACTCAAGCCCAGCAACGCGAAATTTATGATTGGCTTATTGCGCACGGCGACAACGTGCTAACCGGAGATTCGTTCTTTCATCTCAATGCATTTGGTGAATCGCTCCCAGGATTGAATCTGTGCGGCGCTGGACGCGTGGTGTGTCTGATCGATCCGATTGGCGATGTATATGCCTGCCCGTTTGTGATTCATGACCAATTCAAGGCTGGTTCCGTACTTGATGATGGCGGCTTCGCACATGTATGGCGCGAAAGCGACCTCTTCCTTTCGCTTCGCGAACCAGAATCGGCAGGCGCATGCACGTCATGTGGAAATTACGATTCGTGCCAGGGCGGCTGCATGGCTGCCAAATTCTTTACCGGACTGCCTCTTGATGGACCCGACCCCGAATGTGTCATTGGAGCGGGTGAATCACTCCTCAAGAGTGCAACCGTGACACTCATTCCAAAGCCAAGCATGAATCACTCGCGTAAGGTTTCAATTACCACCGGGGGGCACGCGTAATGGATTTTTCACTGAATGGAGTTGAACCGCTGTACGTCGCGGGAGCGCTGATCGTGTCGTATTTTCTCGGCACATTTCCCAGTGCCCTCATTGTTGCCAAGCGTGGTGGCGTTGACGTCACATCCGAAGGATCGCGCAACCCTGGCACATCAAACGTGGTGCGTTTGCTCGGCTGGAAATACGGACTCGTCGTCTTCGTTGCAGATGTGCTGAAGGGTTCGGCAGCAGTAGGAATCGCGTATTACCTAACACACCAGTACGGCGACAATCTCAACGTCTCTTATCTTGCTTACGCCTGTGCATATGCAGCAGTGATTGGCCATACATTCCCTCTAACCCGTGGATTTCATGGTGGTAAGGGTGTTGCGACCGGCGGCGGAACGATGTTCGTTCTGTACCCGCTAATGAGTCTTGTGTTGTGTCTTTCATGGTTTGTTTTGCGCAAACTCACCGGAAAATCTGCAATCGCATCGCTGATTATCACGATTGCTGTTCCGGTTTATGTTGTCGCAACGGTTGGTTTTGGCGAACCTGACTCGTGGCAGATACTTGCGGTACTAGGCCTCGTTGGACTCATCATCATTCGTCACCTGCCAAATATTCGCCGCATGAGTTCACACGAAGAACTTGCTGCTTAAACATCTGCTCAACTGATGAACATACTCTCGCTGATTAACGATTTATTTGGCGAATTAAAGCAGTTCTCTGATTCGTATTGGTTCTTCATCATCATCTTCACTATTGCAGCGCTTGATTCTGTCTTTCCTATTGTTCCGAGTGAGACCTTGGTAATCGTTGGGGGTGTAAGCGCCGGCGCCGGCGACCTGTCGCTCGCACTCGTGATGGGATCAGCATTTGGAGGTGCCTTCGTTGGTGACCACATGTCGTATTTTCTTGGTCGACGTGCAAGCCACTTCATCACACGTCGCTATGAGCGAACAGAAAAAGGCAAACGTCGACTTGAAAGTGTGATCCATCAAATTCACGAGCGCGGCGGCTTGCTCCTGATCACGGCGCGATTTATCCCTGGTGGTCGCACCATCCTCACCCTGTCATGCGGCATCACCCAACAGGAACGCAAGTGGTTTACCGGATGGATAATCGCGGCCGCGGCAATTTGGTCCACATATGCATCACTTCTTGGCTTCATTGGCGGAAAAACCTTTGAAGACAACCACGCACTCGCGTTTCTCTTTGCTTTTGGTCTCGCAATTAGCGTTACCGGATTGATTGAACTTGCGCGTTTCATTTTGAAAAAACGCAAGTCACAATAAGGCATGCCCCACGCACCAACTTGGACAGAAATTTCTGACAAGACTTGCGTGCTTGTCCCCGTTGGCTCGTATGAACAGCATGGGCCACACCTTCCGTTAGATACCGACACACAGATTGCTACTTATCTGTGCTCGCGGATTTCTCTCGCCACCAAAAACATTGTTGTTGCGCCACCCATTGGCATCAGCGCAAGTGGCGAGCATGCAGGATTTCCTGGCACATTGTCTATTGGCAACGAAGCACTTGCCACGGTTGTTGTCGAACTTGTTCGCTCATGTGATTGGGCAACAGGTGTGGTGCTGGTTAATGGTCATGGCGGTAATTTTTCGGCAGTACAACGGGCTACTGCTCAATTACATGCCGAGCAACGTCGGGTTGCAAGTTGGTGGCCACAGATCAAAAATGGCGACGCTCATGCAGGCATGACAGAAACATCCATGATGTTGGCGATCAATCCAGATGCAGTGCGTATGCCGTTAGCTGATCTTGGAAACACCAAGCACGTCTCCGAGCTTGCTCACGAGTTAATGACTGATGGAGTACGAGCAGTTAGCCCAAACGGAATTCTCGGTGATGCTCGAAATGCAACGGCCCATCATGGCCAAGTAGTGCTTGATAAATTGTTCGCCGATCTCGCACAGTTCATCGATACATCATGTTCCAGTTGGCACGATTCATGAACAGTGACCGTCGATTCATCGCTGACACATCATGGCGTAGACCAGAAAATGGCACTGTTGTCCTTGCTGGATCCCCACTTACGCTGTTCTCGCTTTCACAAGCAGGAAAAATTGTCGCCGAATGTATCGAGCATGGTCTGCCACTTCCCTCTGGACACGACTCACTCACCAACCGACTGATTGATGCTGGTGCAATTCATCCCGTCCCATCTGCAGCAGATCGAGAAGTACATGGTGTGCAGCACGTAACGGCAGTGATCCCCGCATACATCCGCACGGCACACGAATCCCAAGCATTGCGCTCACTTGTTGTTCAGTGTCAACCGTTTCATTCAGTCATCGTCATTGATGACGATTCACCACATGCTCTTCCCGAACTTGGTTCAACACTCGTCATCCGAAACGACGTCAATCAAGGCCCCGCCGCAGCACGTAATGCAGGTTTGGCACGCGTCACGACTGAATTTGTTGCCTTTTTTGACCTCGACGTCAGCATCTCTCGCTCGACAATTGTGGATCTGCTTCCGTACTTCACGGATGAAAAAGTCGGACTTGTTGCCCCACGCGTTAAGTCGCGTGCTGCATCGGATGCACTGAGTGAATACGAACTAGTTGCCAGCGTTCTTGATATGGGTCCAGACGAAGCACGTGTTGCACCTGGCACGCGTGTGAGTTATGTTCCATCAGCAGCATGGTTGTGTCGCACATCGGCACTGCAATCAATTGACGGTTTCGATGAATCGCTACGCACCGGCGAAGATGTGGATGCCGTGTGGCGGCTACATGCTGCTGGATGGCGCGCTCGTTATCAGCCTCAATCTGTATGTACACACTCACCTCGACAAAATGTGCAGCAGTTTGTTCAGCAGCGAATCTCTTATGGTGCTTCTGCTGCACCACTTGCCATTCGACACTCGAAAAAACTTGGTCCAGTCCGACTCAATTGGTGGCAAGCATCAACATGGTCGTTCGCGCTTTTCGGAATGCCATTTGTTGCGCTCTGCGTGGCAATTGCAGCCGCGGTGTCAACCCGCAGAAAACTCCGTGCGTTTCCACAACTCGGCAATCTCGGCACACAGCTTTCGTTTGCAGCAACCGCTAAGTCGGGGCTTTCCATTGCGCGCGCACTCAGCCGAGTGTGGTGGCCAATCGGATTGATTGCTGCCGTGTTTTCTCAACGACTACGGATCATCTTTATTGCAGCAGCACTAGGTCCTGCACTGTATGAATGGTGGAAACAACGACCTCATCTTGACGTGGTTCGATTCACGCTGCTCAAGATGCTCGACAATGCTGCATATGGTGCAGGCGTGTGGAAGGGCGTTGTTGCAACGCGGTCACCCGCGCCATTAATTCCTACTGTGCAGAAGTCTGCAACGAACGAGCAGTGAAGTTGTTGCACTCTTCGCATACTGCTTCAGGAATCACACCGATCTTCATCAGCAATCCAAAGCCAATGCAACCAAGACAGACTGCAAACGCGCTTTCAAGAAATGCTGCCACGACCAATAGTGCAATCACTATTTGTGCCGCACCTGTCGCACCAAGCACAAACAGCACTGATGCGGTGATAGTAAAGGCTGCACCAACACCTTGAGCAAAACGCTTAGGTGGTCCCGGTACGAATCGGTGCTCAATTGACAAACGAGGCGTGAGCACTTGTGTGGCTAAACGACCAAGTGGACTGAGCTTGGGGCCGGCGAGCACTCGTGCAATGAATCCGTATGTCAGTGGAAGTAACACCCACCCGTTACCCGAAAGAACGAATGCAATGCCCATGAACACTGCCCCGCCAGCAACAATGCGTGCAGATGTTTCGTTAACAGGGTTAGGAAAACTAAAGAACTTCGACATGCCCAAAGCCTAAAGGGCAATTGTTGACTTAACAAGTCGGCTTTTGAGATCGAGAGGCCTCGTTGCCGTAAATCCTTCAGATACCGTCATATTCAATGACGTTGCGCCTCACAGTCGATCGCCAGGCATGGCTAGATCATGTCCGCACCACGGCTGGCGAGCACGGGGCTGCCCTGCCCGTTGTCAAGGGCAATGGCTACGGCTTCGGCAGACCCATCCTTCTTCAGCAGGCTGGCACGATCTCTGATCATGTTGCAGTGGGAACGGTGTTTGAGGCAATAGATGTGCCAACAACGCTTACTCCTGTTGTGCTCACTCCCGTTGGCGATTCCATACCCAACACACTTTCACCACACGCAATTCTCACCGTTGGCTCCCACGAGCACATCGCGACGTTGAACAAGCACGGATGGCGCGGCAATGTTGTCGTCAAACTGCAATCCACCATGCAACGATTTGGAGCACCAGCGACAGAGCTTGCGACTATCGAACATGCATGCGCTCAGGCTTCGCTCAACATCGTTGGCTGGTCAATTCACCCACCACTGAGCCCATCTGGCGAAGATCGAAGCGGTGAAGTCTCGTGTTGGATGGAATTGCTGCATGACTCGCTGCCGATTTTTGTCAGCCATCTGACTGGTGCACAGATGTCGACATTGCGAACACAGTTTCCGCAGCGACAGTTTGTTTCGCGCATCGGCACCACATTGTGGCTTGGCGACAAATCAATGACTCGCTTGTCAACTGAAGTGCTCGACCTGCATCGAGTCGAGGGCGGAACAGCCGGCTACCGGTCGGCGCCATTAAACGGCAATGGGCACATTGTTGTCGTAGGTGCTGGCACAGCACATGGAGTGTACGAAATACCCCAAGTCGGTAGCCCGTTTCACTTTGCACAACAGCGACTACAGCTTGTTGAGCATCCATACATGCACTCAAGCATGCTGTTTATCCCTGATGGAGATCTGGTTCCACGCGTTGGTGATGCGATTGATGTTCAGCAAGCCATGACCCGCGTTTACCCCGACAACATCACGTGGATGTAACTGCAGATCAATCTCGTAGCGTCCGTCATGTCGGACTGGATGTCACTCGGGCAATCGCAATTTTTGGCGTAGTGGTCATGAACTACCACGCATATCTCAACAAGTCGATGGCCTTTTTTCCGGAGAGCCCGTCGCTTGCCGAGAGAATCTTTAACCCACTCACAGGCATTCTTTCCACACGATTTGCTGCAACATTTGTTCTCGTTGCCGGAATCGGTACGAGCCTGTTCCTTCGCCGAACCATGTCGTCAAGGAATTTAGACAGCACCGTGCAGGTGCGAGTTCAACTTGCACGACGAGGAGTGTTTCTCTTTGTCTTGGGATCTGGGCTGCAATGGATTTGGCCAGGAACCATCATCTTTTACTACGGCGCATACTTCATGATTGGTGGTCTGATTGCCCTGTGGTCCACCCGTCGACTTATCGCATTGTCCATCGGATCAGTTGTGGTGTCTAGTTCGCTTGCTGCGTGGAGGGCATTCGAGTTCGTCAATGGCAACCCCACTAGCTGGCTGAGCCCATCGCCAAACACACCGCGCAACCTGTTGATCCGAGTGTTCGTTGACTACACACACCCAGTGTTTCCATGGATCACTTTTTTCTGTATCGGCATCGTGATCGGCCGCTCCTACGAGGCTTTTCATGTATCCCGACTTCAGATTGCGAAGTGGGCTGGGGCGGCTTTACTCGTTGTTTATGTGATCCGTACCTACACATACCCAGAGTTCCCCATCACAACAACTGATGTTGTTCTTCGCCGCATCTTGTCAACCAACAATCATGAGCATGGGTTGCTTCATGTTGCGTCTGCGCTTGCCACTGCAATTCTTGCGTTATGTGTAATCAGCTGGCTCACCGACAAGAAAACAGAGTCATCTTTCGTCAACCATCTTGCCCGCGCAGGACGAATGTCGCTTTCGATTTATGTCATACATGTGCTGGTCTTCAACTTTTTTGTTAATTGGATGCACTGGATCCGACCGACAGGTCTTGACACTGCACTTCTCTTCAGCGTGGGCTTTTACGCTGTGATCATTCCCGCAGCGGCTTGGTGGAACAAAAGATGTGGAGCTGGACCACTTGAACGTATGTATCGAATGTTTGGCGGATGAAGATTCCACTTTCATGGCGCGATGTTGTCGGTCACGAATGTGATCAGCCGTACTTCGCTTCGCTCATAGAGTTTCTGCAACACGAACGACAACATGTCAACATCTTTCCGACAGATGAAGCGGTGTTTTCCGCACTAGAACTCACCGCGCCAGAAAACGTGAAGGTGGTGATTGTCGGACAAGATCCATATCACGGCGTTAACCAAGCACATGGTCTCAGTTTTTCGGTGCAACGCGGAGTTGCAATCCCTCCATCGCTGCGCAACATCTTTGTTGAACTCCATTCTGATACCAAAACAGCGATTCCAGAACATGGGTGTCTCGAAGCATGGGCTACACAAGGTGTCTTACTTTTGAACACCACGCTCACGGTGCGCGAAGGGCAAGCTGGATCTCACGCCGGACACGGCTGGGAACAATTCACCGATGCGATCATCCATTACTTGGGTTCTCGCGATATGCACACGGTCTTCGTGTTATGGGGAGCGCATGCACAACGCAAGCTCCCGCTCATCAACAGTCGACATACCGTGATTGCTTCAGCACACCCATCTCCGCTTTCGGCATATCGCGGCTTCTTTGGTTCCCGACCTTTCTCGCACACCAACACCGCGTTATCAGCTCATGGTCAACACACCATTGATTGGCGGCTTGGTTCGTAACTGTTGCGTGTGCTCCTTACACTCAAAGCATGATTCTTGAAATTGCATTTGTCGAAGTACTGCCCGAGCACCATGAATCCTTTGAACAGGCTGTGAAATCTGCGGTGCAGGAAATACTCCCGCAAGCAAAAGGGTTCGTTGACTTCCAACTGCATAAAGGAATAGAGCAATCAAATACCTACACCTTTCATATCAACTGGCAAACGCTTGAAGATCACACCATTGGTTTTCGTGAAAGCGATTTATTTGTTCAGTGGAGATCAATGATCGGTGGGTTTTTTGCAAAACCTCCGACCGTTGAGCACTGGCAATTGGTTTGAGTTCGGCATTACACAAAGCCGCCCATTAGTTTTTACCCATGGGATCCATACGTCGTAGCGACTTCATTGCGTGCAGCGCCGACACGGTTTGGGCTTTCGTAGGTCAGCCAGAGAAACTCCACGAATGGTTTCCCATCACCAGCACCCGCGTTGAGGGAAACAAGCGCTGGATCACACTTGCGGGTGGCATCACCTTCGAAGAGGACATCATCACTCTTGATCACGATTTGCGCCGATTTCAATACAAGATTGTCAATAATCCATTCATTACATTCCATTTAGGAACTGTTGATGTAGTTGCAGACGGTCCCGACCGCTGTTTACTGATGTACTCAACCGACATGGAACCAGAAGTACTCGCGCTTCCCATTGCAGGTGCGGCTTCAATTGGTATTCGCAAAAGTCAAAGAAATGTTCGAAGGTAAGTAATGGGCCGCAAGATTCTGTTTATTACTACTGACCAGCAGCGCTATGACGCACTCGG